>QHSZ01000376.1 GCA_003220595.1 Candidatus Rokuibacteriota bacterium
GGAACGAGGGCGTTCACGATGGGGGCCCAGAATCTGCCGCCCGGCGGGCACGTGCCGACGCATCGCCATCCCTATGAGGAGATCTTGTTCGTCTACCAGGGACGCGCGCGGATTACCGTCGACGGGGTCCCGCACGAGGTCGGCCCTGAGACGGCGGTGTTCGTTCCCCCAGACGTTTATCATTCAATCGAGAACGTGGGGGAGGCCGAGCTTCGTTTGACCTTCACGCTCTCACCGCCCGGCTACGAGAACGTCTTTCGTGAGCTCGCTCGCGCCGGGAATGATCACCCACGGGTTCCTGCGTAGCTTCTCGGAGGAGGCGGAGGGTGGGCGTGCATGCGGGCGCACAACGCCCGCCGGGTCGATTGCCCCGGTGCGGGCTGGGCCTCAGGCGGCCTACGTGATTCCCCTGGTCGGCTTCGCGCTCGCCGTTGTCGGCGGTGGTGTGCGGCGCGGCCGGATCGGCGCGTGGATCAAGCCCAAGGCTTCGTTTCCGCGCATCAGATGCCGGTGCGCGCGCTGCGCGGTGCCCGCCCCTCGTGAAATGGGCGAATTCCGCCTCCGGGCGCCGCGATCGATGGACGGACCGTCGGTTTTACCGATCGCGCCCGCGAACCGGTGTCACTCCGTGCAAATGTTCGGGTGTGGATAGCGGTGAAGATGTGGACAAAACGTGGGCATCCTCGCACCGGCAGTCGGGCCTTCGGGCGTCGCGCTGCGCGTATTCGTCTGAACGTCGGACGACTGACGTCACATCCCTCGTGGTTCGACACGTCCCTGACACGCGGGAAGCCTTGAGAACACCGCGGGCCGCTATTTACCTGGAGCGAGCATCTGGTGCGCTTTTTGCGTCGGGGGCCAGCACCAGGGTGGTGCGCTATGTTGGAGTTTCGCGAAGGCGTGATCGAATTTCTCAAGGAGCATCCTGACTACGTTTGCGCTGAGTGCCTCGCCGTGAGCCTTGGGGTGTCGCCCCACGCGACCACGATGATCACGCTGGGTCTGCACCGGGCCGACGGTTTTGAAACCGTTGACCATGTGTGTTCTCGATGCCATCGCCGGATTCGCGTGATTAAGGCCGAGACGAAGACGTAGAATCCTGCCAGTGGGCCGAACAGTCCACGCCCAGGCGGGCAGTTTGGTTCTGCAGCTTAGGGCGTGAGATCCATGGCCTCGACGATCCGCGAGAACGGAAGCTTGGCGCTTTCTTTGAGCTCCTTGACGTGGCCGGCATTCGGCGCTTCGAACAGACACATGCACTTGGATTCGTCCGGAACGAATGTGCTGCGGATATACCGCACCGATCTACCTCCGGCCGTCATGCGCTTCCGCGGATAGGCTGTCAAGTCACACAGAAGGAGGCGGCAGTGGACAGTGGCACTCGCAGGCGTCTGCTTGGCGGAATATTTCTCGTGGTCGATCTTCCGGCTCACGTCTCCCAACGGTCAGGTGATCCTGACCAATCCGTTCGTGACCAACCCTGATAGTCCGGCGAAGGTCGAGGACTTCCCCAAGGTCGAGGCCGCGTTCAAAACATCGGGCATGCCCGTGA
The DNA here is from genome assembly GCA_003220595.1 of Candidatus Rokuibacteriota bacterium. Classification (GTDB taxonomy): domain Bacteria; phylum Methylomirabilota; class Methylomirabilia; order Rokubacteriales; family CSP1-6; genus AR19. The sequence goes on from QHSZ01000376.1 coordinate 1,553, forward strand.
CGGTGATCAAACCCGAGTTCAAGAAGGTCTATGAGCTCACAAAGTAGTTAGGTTAGACTTCAGGCGAATCATCCCTTCGCTGCTCCTCGCACCACGAAAGGAGACGATCGAAATGAGATCACAACGCAGCATCGTGACGGGACTGCTGGCCGGCGTCCTCGCGAGCCTTCTGTTCGCGGGCGCCGTCAGCGCGCTCGAGGTCGGCCAGAAGGCGCCAGACTTCACGCTCAACGGCACCGATGGTAAACCGCTTGGGCTCTCGGATCTGACCGCCAAGGGCCCTATCGTCCTCTACACGTTCATCGCCGCCTTCACGGGCACCTGAACGAAGGAATTGCTGGGCTTCGAGGCGGCCATGCCGCAGTTCCAAGCCCAGGGCGCCCAGGTCGTGGGCGTCAGCACGGATCCCGGCCCCTCGCTCGCCGCATGGCAAAAGGAGAACAACGCCGTTGGCAAGCAGATCCTCCTGTCCGATTTCCCCAGACGCCAGATGCTCACCGCCTATGGAGCGCTGGAGACGAACGAGCAGAGTCCCGTCTATCGTTATGCCAAGCGTGCGTACTTCATCATCGACAAGACGGGGACGGTGAAGTACGTCAAGATCATGGACAGTCCGCTCAACCTGTTGAGTGCCGATGAGGTGCTCAAGGCGCTCAAGGACTCTGGAGCGGCGCGATGAGAACGAGGTGGCCTCTCCGCACTGGCCGCCCCCGACTTCGCTTCCATGCAGGTGATCCCGTACGAGCCGCCCAAGCCGGCGCCTGCGTTCACGCTCCCGGATCTGAACGGCAAGGACGTCCATCTCTCCGATCTGCGGGGACGGGTGGCGATGCTGTTCTTCTGGGCGACCTGGTGACCGGATTGCCGGAAGGAGTTGCCTTCCGTCAACCAGATGGCCAGCGAGCTGAAGGACAAGGGCTTGGAGCTCGTCATGATCGCCTTTCGTGAGACTCCCGAGCTGGTACGGCGCACGCTCAAGGAGCGCGGCTACACGGCACAGGTGCTGCTCGACGAAAGCGGTGATATCACGGGCCGCGTCTACGGCGTGTTCGGCCCGCCGACCGTGTATTTCGTGGACCGTCGGGGCAACCTGGTCGGGCGGCTGGTGGGTGCGCGCGACTGGGAGTCGCCGGCCGCCAGAAAGTTCGTCGAGCAGCTGCTGGAAATGAAGTAGTCGCGGCAGGCGCGCGGCTACGCGCCAGCACCTGACTCGATCAGTCGTCGTGCGGGTCGACCGACGGGCCCGACGCGCCGCCGGGGCGACGACCCCAGGCGCTCGTCCGCCAGTTCTCGTGCGGCTCGGCGCCGGCGCGCCAGGCCGGCAGCGGCATGAGGAGGTACCGGGCGAGGGCGGCGACGTAGGGCTCGTACATCCGCCGCAGCTCCGCCAGCTTGTCCTCGGCGCCGTCCCCGGCGTGCAGGACGATACCCGCGGCCGCCAGGCCCGTGCGGAGACGACCGAGTTCGGACGATGGGAGTCGATCGGGCGCCGAGCCGACCGGCGGCCGGCCGAGCACTTGGGCGAGATCGGCGACGGCGTGGCGCGCCATCGCGAACGTCAGGCTCGCCTGGCGCGCGCACGCGCCCTCGATGCCGACCATCACGAGCGCGCTCGCGTCGAGCACCGTCGTCAGCGCGGCCAGCCACGACTGGTTGTCGTGCTGCGAGCGATAGTAGGACAGCACGGGATAGGACAGATGCGACTCGAGCACCTCGGCGCCCCAGCGTTCCCATTCAGCGAGCAGCGCCGCGAGCTCTTCGTGGTCGGCGCCGACGCCGCGCAGCAGCTCCTCGGCGCTCGGCGGCGACCCCGCGCGCGCGTCGAGCAGCGTGATGTTCAGCTCGCGCCGCGAGAACGACTGGTAGAGAACCGGCAGATACCCGATCACGAGGGCCAGGAAGCCGAAACCCACGCCCGCCTCGATCACCGTGATCGCGCGGCCCGCGCGCGACATCGGCGTCACGTCGCCGAGACCGAGGGTGAAGAACGTCTCGCCGCTCATGTACAGGTGGTCGAGGAAGGCGCCGTCGCCCTCCACGTTCAGGCGCGTGCCGATCCCCGCCTGCACCATCGCGAAGGCGGTGACGAGGCTGGCGGCCCAGGCGGCGAGCAGCACGAGCAACGAGAGCGGGCCGTAGATGCTGAGGAAGGTTTCGCGCCGGCCGCCCGGACGCATGC
>QHSZ01000075.1 GCA_003220595.1 Candidatus Rokuibacteriota bacterium
CGAGCCGGAGCCGCCGACACGGAAGGACGCAGGGCGTTCCGGCCCGCTACCCGAAGGCGACGAATCCGTGGGAGAAGGTAGGCTCCGTCGAGCGATTCGGTAGGACCCGAATTGTGCTGGAGTGCCGCGCTCTGCCGCAGTTTGCGCAACGGCTGCACGAACGGCCTTCCCGTCTCAACGTGCTGAGGGAGGCCACAAGCCGCTCGCGTGAGGCGTGCTCACATACACGGCGTCGAACCACGGCTGCACATTCTCTCGGTGACGCCCGCACGGGTCCCGAAGAACGCTAGGGCGCGGCCAGGGCGCCGCACATGGTGGTGATCGATCTGCGGGACTAGGGAAGCTTCGGGGTAGGAACCCTCGGGAGAGGAGGGATCGACGGAAGAGGGGGGTTAGGGAGGGCAGGCGTTGGTAGAGGCAGCGGAGGGCCTGAGAACGCAGGACTCGGAAGAGCGGGACCCGGAAGAGCAGGACCCGGAACAGGAACACCCGGGAGAGGCGCGCCAGGAGAAAGAGGGTTCGGGATCGGCGGGACGCCGACCGGGAGCGTCGGGCCGCCTAGAGTGCCGATGTCGCTCGTACCGACCGTCGAACTCGCGCCGCCCACAGTCGTGCTGCCCCCGAGGAGCGTCGAGGCGCCTGGAACACTGATGCCACCGGTGCCGACCGTCGCGCTCGCGGCGCCTCCCGTCCCGACGCCGACGCTGACCGCGGCCCCGCCGAGCTGTAGCGCGTCCACGCGGGCGAGATCCGCGGCGACCGAGGCCGCGGCCTCGCGGCCGCTGCGCGGAGCGTCGCGCGGGATGACGGTGAACTGAGCGTAGAGGCCCGCTGCCGCGTCCGCCGTGATCCGTTCGGGCGCCGCCAGCGACCCCGAGCCCTCCACGGTGATGCGCTCGAGCGCCCCGACCCGCACGGAAGCTCCGACGGGCCGGCCCGCCGGGTCAAGCCGCGTCACTTCCACCGAGCCTCGGAGGATCGTCACCGCCGAGCGGGCGCCGGCGCGGGTCGGCGACACCTCGGCGATGACCACCGTGCCGCGGATCACGGCCAGGGCGTTCGGGAGCCGGATCTCGACGGTCTCACCAGGCTTCATCCGGTCCTTGCTGACCGCGACCGCGATCCCTCCGCTGGCGAGGCCAATCGTCGAGACGGCCGGGGCCTCGGTGATTGTCAAGACCGAACGCTCCCGCGCGGTGACGGTGGCTTTGCCGCCCAGCAGGACGCGGAGGAACGAGCGCTCGCCCGTCGTGATCCGGTCGTGAAGGAACACGTCGTCCCGGAGCCTGAGGGTCAGGGGTTGCTGGGACACCCCGCGTGCGACCGTTGCCGCGCCCACGACCGTGGCCACCGTGCCGACGCGCGCCGACTGGGCCCACGCGACGGTCGCGCAGGCGGCAATCGCAAGGAGCAGACCCGGGAGCGCGGGCTTCGGCATCGCTGGTGGTCTCGTGCTAACTGCTGCCTAGTGCCGGACCAACGCCCACCCGAGGTTGTGGAGATCCCCGTTGACTTCGGCTCGGCGCCGGTCCACCTGGCGCCTCTCGGCGCCCGCGCGTTCGAGTGCGGGCTGACGACGCTGCCCCAGCCGACGGTCGAAGATCACGTCGATAGTCTCCCCGAACAGATGCCGGAGATACTTGTACCGGGCCGATTCCGTACGCGAGACGACGATGATCACAGCCGCCACGAGTGCCCCCTGACCACGCCCTCGGACTCGCCCATTAGGTTCGGAGGGTCCCGACACAGCCGGCGCGAGACTGCGCCGAAACCCAGAATCATCCGCACTAGGTCGATGACCATGAGTTAGGTCATTCCCCCCTTTTCCGGAATGAGGGGAATCCAGTCAAATGAGAGAGGGAAAAGCCTGACACCTGGCGCCCCTGGTATAGTCCTGGCCATGCCGCGGCACGACCTGGCGATCCTCGGTGGCACGGTCGTCGTCCCGTACCTCGGCGCCCTCCGGTGCGACATCGGCGTGCGCGGCGGGCGCATCGCGGCGCTGGCCGACGCGATCGCTCCCGCCGAAGCGGCCGAGGTCCTCGACGCCCGCGGCCGGCTGGTGCTTCCGGGCGCGGTGGACTCGCACTTCCACATCGGCATCTACCGCGATCTTGCCCACGACGCCGAGAGCGAGACGCGCTCTGCGCTCGCCGGCGGCGTGACGACTGTCATCAGCTACTTCCGGACGGGCCAGCACTACCTGAACAAGACCGGCTCGTACCGCACGATCTTTCCCGAGGTCGTGGCGGCGACCGAGGGCCACGCGCACAGCGACTTCGGGTTCCACATCGGCATCATGACGAGCGCGCAGCTCGACGAGGTCGACTGGCTGGTCGGCGAGCAGGGGGTGGGCTCGTTCAAGTACTACATGTTCTACAAGGGGCTGAACCTCACGTCGGACTCGACACGCGGCACGGACTACACGATGTCCGACGTCTACGACCTCGGCCACCTGTATCGCCTGATGGAGCGCGTGGCCGCGGCGGCGCGGACGCACGGCCCTCGCGGGCGCGTCTCGCTCTCCCTCCATTGCGAGCAGGCCGAGCTGATCCGCGTCTTCATCGAGGACGTGAGGCGCGCGGGCCTGGGCGGCCTCGAGGGCTACCATCGCTCCCGGCCGCCCCTGACGGAGCGCCTCTCGATCGCCGAAGCGATGGTGCTGGCGGACGCGACGCGCTGCCCGGTGAACCTCCTCCATCTGTCGAGTGCCGAGGCCGTCGCCGCGGGCACGCAGGGTCGGCGCGAGTTTCCGCACCTCGACATCCGGCTGGAGACGACGGTCCACCACCTGGCGCTCACCCACGCCACTGCCCACGGCATCCTCGGCAAAGTGAACCCGCCCATCCGGACGGACGCCGACCGCGAGGCGCTCTGGCAGGCTCTACTCGACGGCCGGATCGACACGGTCGTGAGCGATCACGCCTGTTGCTCCGAGGAGGACAAGCAGCGCGACCTCTGGGCGGCGCTGCCCGGCTTCGGCGGCACGGCGCTCCTCTACCCGTACCTCGTCTCCGAGGGGCCCAAGCGCGGGCTCCCGCTCACGCGCGTCGTGGAGCTGGCGAGCGCGAACCCGGCGCGCGCCTTCGGCCTCTACCCGAAGAAGGGCGCGATCGCGGTCGGCGCCGACGCCGACCTCGTCGTGCTCGATCCCGAGCGCGAGCAGGTCGTCACGCCCGAGCTGCTTCAGTCGGCGCAGGACTTCACGCCGTTCGCGGGCCTCTCCGTGCGGGGCTGGCCGACTCACACGGTGCTCCGCGGCCAGGTGGTGTGGGAGCACGGCAAGGTGCGGGGCCGACCGTCGGGTCAGTACCTCAGGCGGCCGGTTGGCTGACCGCCGCCGGCCTCAGGGCTCGAGGAGTCTCAGGAGGCCCGAGCTGTCGAGGGTGCCGAGCCCCTTCTGGCTGGCCTCGGCGTAGAGCCGCGAGGCCTGGCGCGCCACCTCGGCACGCGCGCCGGCGCTCTCCGCGAGGGCGAGCGCGAGCGTCAGGTCCTTGAGCGCCAGGTCGACGAAGAAGCCGGGCGAGTAGTCGCGGGCGGCGAGCGCGGCGCGCTTGCGCTCGAGGATGAAGCTCCCGCCCGAGCTCTTGCCGAGGACGTCGGCCACGGTGGCGCGCGGCACGCCGAGGCGGTCGGCGAGGGCCATCGCCTCGCAGAGGACGGCCTGGCCCGTGAGCGCCACGTAGTTGTTCAGGAGCTTCAGCACGTTGCCGCGGCCGAGCTCGCCCAGCGCGAACAGGTTGGTGCCGATGGCGCCGAGGACCGGCTTCCACGGGGCGACGTCCTGCTCGGAGGCGCCGATCATCACGGCGAGGGTGCCGGCGCGCGCGCCGCTCACGCTGCCGCTCACGGGCGCGTCGATCAGCCGCACGCCGCGATCGGCGGCGCGCGCGGCGAGACGCCGCGTGCTGTCGGGGCTCACCGTCGAGAGGTCGAAGACCAGGTCGCCCGGCTGCGCGCCGGCCAGCAGGCCCGGCGCGCCGGGAGCGCCGAGCACCACCGCCTCGACGACGCGCTCGTTCGGCAGCGAGAGGAGCGTCATTCGCACAACGCGCGCGAGCGAGGGCAGGTCGGCGGCGCGCGTCGCACCCAGGCGCTCGAGCTCGGACGTCGCCTCGGGCCGCGCGTCGTAGACCGTCATCCGGTGGCCGGCCTTCACGACATTGGCGGCCATGGGGAAGCCCATGTTACCGGTGCCGACGAAGCCGACGTGCATGGGAGGAGGGGCTGGACTCGGGGGGCCGGGCTAGGCTTTCTTCTTGGCGGCGCCGGAATGGGCCGGGCAGACCTTGTGGTACCACGTGGTGCCGAGCTTCACGTGGTTGCCGTTCTTCCGGATCCTCAGCTTGCACTTCGGGCACGTGCCCATCGACGAGCTCCTTTGCGATTCTGTTTCGGCGCTCGGCTATTATAGCAAGGCCGTTCCAGGAGGAAGCCGGTGACCGATTGCGTCTTCTGCCGCATCATCGCGCGCCAGCACGCGGCGGATATCGAGTACGAGGACGATGCGGTGCTCGCCTTCAAGGACATCTACCCGAAGGCGCCCGTGCACCTGCTCATCGTCCCGAAGCGTCACATCGCGTCGGTCATGGCGCTCGCGCCCGGAGACGCGGAAGTCGTGGGCCGCTGCGTCCTCGCGGCGAAGAGTCTCGGCGAGGCCAAGGGCTTCGCCGAGCGCGGGTACCGCCTGCGGCTGAACTGCGGGCCGGAGGGTGGGCAGGTCGTCTACCACCTCCACGTGCACTTCCTCGCGGGCACCCGTCCGAGCGGTGTCTAGCCACTTCATCGACTATCAGCTCTTCGGCGACCAGTTCTCGACGCCGGAGATCCGCGCCGTGTTCGACGAGCGCAGGATGCTACAGCTCTGGCTCGACGTCGAGGCCGCGCTCGCGGCCGCCCAGGCGGACCTGCACCTGATCCCGCGGGAGGACGCCGAGGCGATCGCGCGCGCCGCGCGCGTCGAGAACCTCGACCTTCCGGCGATCAAGCGCGACCTCGTCGTGACGGCGCACCCGCTCGTGCCCGTCGTGCGCGAGCTCGCGCGGGTCGCGGGCGCCGCCGGGCGCTGGGTGCACTGGGGCGCCACGACCCAGGACGTGATCGACACGGGGATGGTGCTGCAGCTGAAGGCGGCCCACGCGATCCTCCGGCGCGACCTCGTGACCCTCACCCGGGAGCTCGCCGTCCTGGCGGAGAAGCACCGCGACACGGTCATGGCGGGGCGCACGCACGCCCAGCAGGCGCTGCCCATCACGTTCGGGTTCAAGGTGGCGACGTGGGTGGCCGAGTGCCTGCGCCAGGTCGAGCGGCTCGATGAGGTCGCGCCGCGCCTGTTCGTCGGCGAGCTCGCCGGGGCCGTCGGCACGCTCGCCGGCTTCGGTCCCCACGGCGAGGCCGTCCAGCGGCGCGCCCTCGAGCGTCTCGGCCTCGGCGTGCCGCTCATCGCGTGGCACGCCTCGCGCGACGTGATCACCGAGTTCGTGACGCTCCTGGCGCTCCTCGGCGGGACGCTCGCGCGCATCGCCAACGAGGTGGTCCAGCTCCAGCGCACGGAGATCATGGAGCTCGAGGAGCCCTTCGCGCACGGCAAGGTGGGGAGCTCGACGATGCCCCACAAGCGCAACCCCGCACACGCCGAGCGGATCGTCGCGATCGCGCGGCTCCTGCGTGGCTCGGCGGCGACCGCGCTGGAGACGACCGTCGCGGCCCACGAGCGCGACATGAGCGTGGGCCGCGCCGAGTGGGTGCTGGTGCCGGAGGCCGCGTGCCTTGCGGTGGCGGCCCTGCACTGGTCGCTCGTCGTCGCACGCGGGCTCTCCGTCAACGCCGAGCGGATGCGCGAGAACCTCGGTAGGCTCGGGGGGCTGCTCCTCTCGGAGGCGGTCATGCTGAGGCTCGGTGAGACGCTCGGCCGGAACACCGCGCACGACCTCGTGTACGAGGCCGCGATGGCCGCGGCCGAGGGTAAGGGGAGTTTTCGCGAGCGCCTGCTCGCCGATCCGCGGGTGGCCGCCGCGCTCAGTGCGGCGGAGCTCGACGGGCTGCTCGAGCCGACCGCGTACACGGGGCTCGCGGGCGCCTTCGTGGACCGCGTGGTGCGAGCGGCGAAGACGCTCGCGAGCTAGACGGGCGCCCCCGCCTCCGTGGGCTTGGGCTCGAGCGGGAAGCCGGCGTTGGCCCAGCTGCCGAGACCACCCTTCAGGATCCGCACGCGCTCGAAACCCAGCTGTCTCAGGAGGTGCGCCACCCGGGCGCTCGTCGCCTCGTCGGGTCAGGTGCAGTAGGCGACGACGATCCGCTCCCGCTCGACCTCGAGCTGCGCGGTCCTGCTCTCGAGCGACGCCTCGGTGACGTGCTTCGAGCCCGGGATCCGCACCGGGCTCCGCGCGTACGTGGCCTCGTCGCGGACGTCCAGGAGGATGGGCCGCTCGGTGGCGCCCTCGAGCAGCCGCAGAACCTCCGACGGCCGGAGGCGGAAGCGGTTACGGCGCCAGCGGAGGGAGAGCATGACGCCGTAGCCCGCGAGGCTCGTCGCGATCACCGCGGCGGCCACGCTCGCCCAGGGGAAGGGCCGCGCCGGCGGGTTCCTGGCCTCGGCGAGCATGCGGCGGACGTCGGGAAGCTCGGGCAAGAGGCGGTTCGCCTCGGCAAAGTGTTGCTCGGCACGCGCGTAGCTTCCGGCGAAGAAGTCGCCGAGCCCCGCGTGCCACGCGATGTTGAAGCGGCTCGGCTCGTCGACGGGGGCTGCGGTGCCTTTGAGGAAGTCGCGGACGGCGGTGGACGGGATCACGAAGTTGAAGCCCTGGACGGTGTCGCCCTCGTCATCCTCGCCCATCGTGACGAACGTGAGCACGCCGAGCACCGTGCCCGACGACGTCACCGCCGGCCCGCCGCTGTTGCCCCACGCGGCCGGCGCGTCGGTCTGGATCACCGGCTGGTTGGCGCGGTCCTGCTTGAAGCCCGAGATGGCGCCGTTCGTCACCGAGGCTTCCATCTTGGCCGAGGCGTTCAAGAGCTCGTGGCTCAGCACGGCGCCTGGGAAGCCCAGGATGTGGATCCTGTCGCCGATCTGTGCGTTGCCTATGTCGGCGAGCGCAAGCGTCGGCATGTCGGCCGCCTCGAGCTTGAGGAGCGCCAGATCGCGGCCCGACATCTCTTTGGCCGCCACCGGCGGGGTGTACTTGACGACGACCGCGGGCAGCCGCGTGCCGTTCGAGAGGATCACGGAGATCGACGGCTGGAGTTTCACCCTCGCGCGTGCGGCGGCCACCGCAAGCACCTGCGGGTCGAGCCCACCGCACGCCTCGCGCGCCGCCCGTCGGGCGAGTGGCTCCTCCATGGAGCGACGGGGCAGGTGGGCGGACGAGACGATGTGAGCGTTCGTCAGCAGCCAGCCGCTCGGCGCAATGAACCAGCCCGTGCCGGTTTCGCGCAGCGGTTTGAGCGAGACACGCTGCTCGCGGCCACCCCCGCAACTCAGGGTGACCTCGGCTGCGACCTCCGTGATAACGAGGGCGACCGCCGGCTTGGTGCGCAGAAGGGCCTCCTGCAACGACAGCTCGGCCGCGGGGAGGCTCATCGGCGTGAGGAGGGCGACGAGGAGGACGAACCACGCGAGCACGGCGTGCATCGGGCGGATTATACCGACAAAAGGAAGGCTCCAGAGGTTGCCCTCTGGAGCCTTGGTCATCCCGGGGTCGCTTCCCTTACTTTAGAATCTTGATGGCGGCTTCGGCCTTTGCCTTCGCCTCCGCCATGTTGCCGGCCTTGCACGAAGCCTCGGCCTCACGGATCAGCTTCGAGGCTTCGCTGCTGCGCGGGGCTTGCGTGTCCTGGCCGCGAAGAGCGTCCTGGCTACGCGGAGCCTGAGTGTCCTGACCACGCGGCGCCTGCACGTCCTGCTTGCCACGCGGGGCCTGAGTGTCCTGACCGCGCGGGGCCTGAGTGTCCTGACCACGCGGCGCCTGCACGTCCTGCTTGCCACGCGGGGCTTGAGTGTCCTGGCCACGCGGCGCCTGGGTGTCTTGACCACGCGGGGCCTGAGTGTCCTGACCGCGCGGAGCCTGAGTGTCCTGACCGCGCGGAGCCTGAGTGTCCTGACCACGCGGCGCCTGCACGTCCTGCTTGCCACGCGGAGCCTGAGTGTCCTGACCGCGCG
>QHSZ01000076.1 GCA_003220595.1 Candidatus Rokuibacteriota bacterium
GCTGAACATGTCCTTGGCCTGCGCAACCTCTGCGGGGCAGGACGACTGGGCGTCCGCCACGGGGGCCAGCACGCCGAACATCGCGACGCTCATGACCACTGCCAGAAATCTCTTTATCATTCTCCCGTTCCCCTCATATTGTTGAAGTGATCTGCTACCTGGGCGCTGCCACATGTCTCTGAATCCGCCTCCGCTGAACCCCCTTTCGCCGTCGGATGTTCGCTCGAAGCCGAGTCCCGGAAGTCTTGTGAGCCGATACATGCAAGGCCGCTGCCAACATCGAGATGGACATAGAATGCTCGTAATATCATTCAGTTACATAATGGGCGCTGCCGCGAGCGGCGGCGATGTGCCCGAGGTTCGGACGACTGCCGGTCCGGCATTCTGCCCGTCGAGCGCTGACCGCTGGGGACCCCCTGTGATACGCTCGCTGCCACTTATGTCCCCTCTGGCGCGCCATGCGCCCACGCTGCTCGTCCTCCTGCTGGCGAGCGCGTGCAGCATCGCCGGCGGCCTCACGCCGGGAGTCGCGCCGTCAGCCGAGAGCCCATCGCCATCCCTCAAGGTCCTCAGCAACGGCGTGCGCGTCCTGGTGCAGGAATTCGAGGCGAGCGAGGTCGTCGCCATCCAGCTCTGGGTCCGCACCGGTGGCCGAGACGAGGCGTCCTCCGAGCTCGGGCTCGCGCACTACCTCGAGCACATGCTCTTCAAGGGCACCGCACTCAGAGCGCCGGGCTTCGTCGAGCGCGAGGTGGAAGGGGTCGGCGGCGGGATCAACGCGGGAACGTCGCTCGACTACACCTACTATCACACCGTCCTCCCGGCCCGGCGCGCCGTGGCGGGCATCGAGATGCTCGCCGACATCAGCGTGAACTCGACGCTCGACCCGACCGCGCTCGACCTCGAGAAGCGCGTCGTGCTGGAGGAGATGCGCCTCACCGAGGACAACCCGCGGCGCCTCATGTTCCGTCAGATCTACGAGGTGCTTTTCGCGGGTCATCCCTACGGACGGCCGGTGATCGGCACGCCCGAGCTCGTGCGCGGTCTGACGCGCGACACCCTGATGGCGTTTTATCGTCGTCACTACGTGCCCGACGCGTTCGTGCTCGTCGTCGTGGGACCGGTGAAGACCGCCGACGTTCTGACGGTCGCCGAGCGGACGCTCGGCCGGCTCCCGCGAAGCGGCTTCCAGCGTCTGCCCCTCGCGCCCCCTGGGGAGTTCCGTCCGAAGCGCCTCGACGTCGAGCGCCCGGGAACGCAGGCGTACCTCGGCCTGGCGTGGCTCGGCCCGAAGCTCGATCACGCGGACACCCCGGCGGTCGATCTCCTCGTGTCCATCCTCGGTCAGTCGCGGACCTCGCGGCTCACGCAGTCGCTCCGGGAGCGGCTCGCCCTCGTGAGCTCGATCGAGACGGACTACACACCGCTCGAGGCGGCGGGTGTCGTCTCGGTGGTGGCCCAGCTCACGCCGGCCAATCTGCCCCGCGTCGAGGCCGAGGTCCTCGAGGAGATCCGAAGGCTCCGGGAGCGGGGGGTCTCTCCGGCGGAGCTCCGGCGCGCCGTGACAGCGGCGGAGGCGGGCAATGCGTTCTCCGTCGAGACCGCCGAGGGACGGGCGCGCACGTACGGCCGCGCCGAAACGGTGTGGCGACTCCCGGAGGAGCTCGCGTACGTGGATCGTCTCCGCTCGGTTACGCCCGAGCAGATCCGGGCGGCGGCGCGCCGCTACCTCGATCCCGAGCGCTACGGCCGCCTGGCCTTCGTCCCGCCGGCGAA
>QHSZ01000089.1 GCA_003220595.1 Candidatus Rokuibacteriota bacterium
GGTCCGCGGTGTGGTGATCGACGGCGCGACGCGCGACGCGGCCTTCATCGCGCGCATCGGCTTTCCCACGTTCGTGCGCTACCGCACGCCGCAGGACTCGGTGCCGCGCTGGCGGGTCCAGGATTGGGGCCAGCCGGTCACGCTCGGGGGCGTGCGGGTGAGCCTGGGCGACGTCGTCGTCGCCGACTGGGACGGCGTCGTGGTGGTCCCGCGGCGCGTCGCCCACGAGGTCCTCGCGCGCTGCGAGAAGCTGGTCGCGACGGAGAACAGGGTGCGTACGGCCGTCAGGCGCGGGATGACACCGATCGAGGCGTACGAGAAGTTCGGGAGCTTCTAGTTGACGTCGGGGGAGCGGCGCCGCTCCCCCCGACACCCCCCACCGGTCACCCGCGGCGGCCCTACCGGCAAAACCGGTTGCGCGGGCAAAAGCCCGCGCTCGAACCGTGGTTAGTCCGACGTGCTCTTAGCGGCCGAGGCGCCGCGCGGGCTTCGCGGTGGCCGCGCGCGCGGGCGCGTCGTCGCGCGCGGTGGCCCCGCCGACCTCGGCCAGGCCCGCCGCCTTCAGCGGTTGGCTGATGTGGTCACGGATCCACTTGGCGTCCCACCACTCGAGCGGCGTCACCGACACGCCGTTCACGAGCACCTCGAAGTGGAGGTGGTCCCCGATCGCGAGCCCCGTGGTCCCGGTGCGCCCGAGCTCCCCGCCCTTCTCGACCGCGTCGCCGACCTTCACCCCCAGGCTCGAGAGGTGCGCATAGAGCGTCTGGAGGCCGAGGCCGTGGTCCACGATCGCGGTGTTGCCGTAGATCGTGAGTGGGCCGGCGAAGACGACCGTGCCCTTGTTCGCGGCTGGCACCGGCGACTGCTTGGTGGACGCGAGGTCGAAGCCGAAGTGCACCTGCGTGTCGATCTGGCGGCCGCCGTAGACGTAGGCGCGCGTCTCGGCGAAGTTCGCGAACACCTTCGTGTTGCGCGGCTGCACGAACGCCCCCTCCCACAGAGGCTTGTCCGCCGTCGAGGCGGCGAGCCGGCGCTTCTCCTCCTCGGCCTGGCGGCGGAGCTCGCGGTTGATCACGAGGAAGCCTTCGACCAGCGGCTTGTCCGCCGGGTGCTGCGGCAGGAGCTCGGGGACCTTCACCTGGAGGAACCCGTCTTTGATCTCGATGGTGTCCTTCGGAAAGCGGCGCGGCTTGAACGAGGCGGGAATGCCGCGCGAGGCGGTGTTGCCCGCCTCGTCCTCACCGGTGATCGTGAGCGGCGCGCCGGGCGTGAAGTCCCAGGGGAGCGCGATCAGGGCGACGCGCACCCCCTGCTCGGCGGGGCCCCACGCGAAGCTGGGGAGGGCGAGCTTGCCGGCCGTCACCGTCGAGCGCGAGGCGCCCGTCACCCGGAAGGCGACGAGCCCGCTCCCGCCGGGCGACAGGTACTGCGTGGCGGCGAGGAGCTCGATCTTCGGCGGCGTGAGGTCCACGGTGACGGGATAGCTCGCGATCGCGCGGTCGTCGATGCGGAGCGGACGCCAGAAGTCGTCGCGCGCCCACACCTCGAGCGTGGCGGCGCCCTCGCGGAGCCCGCGCGCCGCGCTCTCGATGGTCACGGGAATCTCGACGCGGCGCCCGAATGCGCCCTCCTGCGTCGCGACGCTGATGGACGTGCCTCCCTGCACGACGCGGAGCTCGACGCGCGCGATGTTCCCGCGTCGCGCCTCGAGCTTGAGGGTGAGCGTCGTCTTCTGGCCCAGGAACCGCGTCGGCGCGGCGAGGGACTTGACGCCCGGCACCCACTGGCGCCACCCGAGATACGAGATCGGGCCGACGACCGCGAGCAGCAACAGGAGGACGACGAGGGTCCAGATCTTCCCGCGAGATCTTTGCGGCACGAGAACGAATGATACCACGCCGCGTGCTTGACACCCCTGCACGCCCTTCGTAGCATGACCCGGTGTCCACCGTCTGGCTGATTCCAGCCTTGCCGCTCGCGGGCGCGCTCCTCAACATCTTTTTCGGCAAGCTCATCGGGCGGCGGGCTCATTGGGTCGCCGTGCCGGCGGTGGCGTGCGCCTTCCTCGCTTCGTGCGTCGCGTTCGCGCGCGTGTGGCACGGTGGAAGCTTCACGAGCTCGCTCTTCACGTGGATCGTCGCGGGCGACTTCGAGGCGTCGGTGATCGCGTACGTGGATCCGCTCACGGGCGTCATGCTGCTCGTCGTCACCGGCGTCGGCGCGCTGATCCACCTCTACTCCGCCGGCTATATGCACGACGACGCCGGGTACGCGCGCTACTTCGCGTACCTGAACCTGTTCGTCTTCTCGATGGTGATGCTCGTGCTCGCCGGTGATTTTCTCGTGCTCTACGTCTTCTGGGAGGCGGTGGGTCTCTGCTCGTATCTCCTGATCGGGTTCTGGTACACGCGCCCGGCGGCGGCGCAGGCGGGCAAGAAGGCGTTCATCGTCAACCGCGTCGGCGACTTCGGGTTCGGCCTGGGCATCATGTGGCTCTGGACCGCGGTGGGCGCGCTGGACTATCCCACCGTCTTCAAGAGCGTGGCGACCCTCGCCCCGCCGACCGCGACGGGGATCGCGCTGCTCCTCTTCATGGGCGCGTGCGGCAAGTCGGCGCAGCTCCCGCTCCACACCTGGCTTCCCGATGCGATGGAGGGCCCGACGCCGGTCTCCGCGCTCATCCACGCGGCGACGATGGTGACGGCGGGCGTCTACATGGTCGCGCGGAGTCACGCGCTGTTCGAGCGTTCCGGCACGGCTCTCGAGGTCGTCGCGTGGGTCGGCGTCGCCACCGCCGTCTTCGCCGCGACGATCGGCCTCGTGCAGACCGACATCAAGCGCGTCCTGGCCTACTCAACGGTGAGCCAGCTCGGCTACATGTTCGCGGCGGTGGGCGTCGGCGCCTACGCCGCGGGCATCTTCCACCTCGTGACGCACGCCTTCTTCAAGGCGCTCCTCTTCCTCGGGGCGGGCAGCGTCATCCACGGCACGGGCGGCGAGCAGGACCTGCGCCGGATGGGTGGGCTCTCGTCACGGATGGTGACGACGACGATCACGACGACGGTCGGCGGGCTCGGCCTCGCGGGCGTTCCGGGGCTCGCGGGCTTCTTCTCGAAGGACGAGATCCTCGCCGCGGTCTATCACGCGAACCGCGCGATGTGGGCGCTCTTGCTGCTGGGCGCGTTCTGCACGGCCTTCTACACGGGGCGCATGCTCTTTCTCGCGTTCTACAGCGGGCCGCGGATGTCCAAGGAGGCGGCGCACCACGTGCACGAGTCGCCCCCCGTCATGACGCTGCCGCTCTGGATCCTCGCGCTACTCACGGTGGTGACGGGTGTGGCCCTCGGCGCCCCGTCCGACGCCGGCACGCGCTTCGCCCGCTTCCTGGCGGGCGTGTTTCCGATCCACGAGGCGCCGCACGGGGGCTCCGTCGCGTTCATGCTGATGGTCCTGTCGGTGGTCGTCGTGGCAGCGGGGATCACGCTCGCGTGGTTCATGTACATGTCCACGCCCGTGCGCCCGGAGGCGATCGGCCGGCCCCGCACGCTCGTCCACGCGTTCCTTCTGAACGCGTGGTACGTGGACCGCCTGTACGACGCGGCGATCGTCCGCCCTCTCCTGGCGCTGTCGGGATACCTGGCGCGCGCCTTCGACCTCGGCCTCATCGATGGGATCGTCAACGGCCTCGGGCGCGCCGTCGTCGGCTGGGCCGCCGCGCTCCGGCGGGTCCAGACGGGCTACGTGGTGAACTACGCGCTCACGATGCTGGCCGGCGTGGTCCTGTTCCTCGCGTTCTTGCTGAGCCGATGAGCGACACGCGCCTGGCTCGGGCCACCCCCGGGTCACGCCGGCCTCGCGGACCCTGCGACGAATGACCGCGCTCCTCAGCGCGGTCACGTTCGTGCCGATGCTCGGCGGCCTCGCCCTGGTCTTCGTCCCGCGGCGCCGCGCCGGCCTCCTCAAGACCGCGGCACTCCTGATCGCGCTCCTCGTGTTCGCGCTCTCGCTGCCGCTCTACTTTGGCTTCGACGGCGACTCGGCCGACTTCCAGTTCGAGGAGCAGCGGGTATGGATGCCGACGCTCGGCGTCTCCTACCACGTGGGCATCGACGGGATCAGCCTCCTGCTCGTGCTGCTCACGACCTTCCTCACCCCCCTCGCGCTGGCCTCCGCCTGGCACGCAATCGAAGACCGACTGAAGGAGTTCGTGATCACGGTGCTCGTCCTCGAGACGGGGATGCTCGGTGTCTTCGTCAGCCTCGACCTCTTCCTCTTCTACGTCTTCTGGGAGGCGATGCTGATCCCGATGTACTTCATCATCGGGGTCTGGGGCGGCGCGAACCGCGTCTACGCGGCCGTGAAGTTCGTGCTCTACACGCTGGCAGGCTCGCTCCTCATGCTCGTCGCCATCCTGGCGCTGTACTACCGGCACGGCGCCGCGACCGGCGCCTACACCTTCGACCTCGTGACGCTCGCGCGCTGGGTGGTGGCGCCGGGCCTCGCGCAGGATCTCATGTTCCTCGCCTTTGCGCTCGCGTTCGCGATCAAGGTGCCGCTCTTCCCGTTCCACACGTGGCTGCCGGACGCCCACGTCGAGGCCCCCACCGCGGGCAGCGTCATCCTGGCGGGCGTCCTGCTGAAGATGGGCACCTACGGGTTCCTGCGCTTCTGCTTGCCCCTGTTCCCCGACGCGAGCCTCGCCTTCGGCCCGTTCGTCGTCGCGCTGGCCGTCGTCGGGATCGTCTACGGCGCCTGGGTGTCCACCGTCCAGGCGGACGTGAAGAAGCTGGTCGCCTACTCGAGCGTGAGCCACCTCGGGTTCGTGATGCTCGGGATCTTCACGCTCACCCAGCAGGGGCTCGTCGGCGGCGTCATCCAGATGGTGAACCACGGCCTCTCGACGGGCGCCCTCTTCCTCATGGTCGGCATGATCTACGAGCGGCGCCACACCCGCCTCATCGCCGACTTCGGCGGCCTCTGGAAGGTGGTGCCGGCCTTCTCGGCGCTCTTCTTGATCGTGGTGCTCTCGTCGCTCGGACTGCCTGGTCTCAACGGGTTCGTCGGGGAGTTCCTGATCCTCGTCGGCGCCTTCGGGGTGAGCCCCTGGCTCGCCGCCGTGGCGACGACGGGCGTCATCTTCGCCGCCGTCTATCTTCTCTGGATGTACCAGCGCGTGATCTTCGGCGAGATCACACACGAGGAGAACCGTGCCCTCCCCGACCTCTCGCCCCGCGAGTGGGCGATGCTCGTGCCGGTCGTGGTCTTCATCGTCTGGATCGGCGTCTACCCGATGACGTTCACGGGCAAGACCGAGGCGACGCTCGAGGCGCTGATCGCCCAGGTGCAGTCGAAGAGCGCCGTCCCGCGAGTCTCCCTCGCCGAACGCGGCCGGGGCGCTCCGGAGTCAGGCCACCCACCGAGTGCAGCGGTCTGGCGGACCCCGTTACCATGACGCCCCTCGCGATGCCTCCGGTGGCGATCGGTCCCCTCGCGCCGGTGCTGATCGTGCTCGGCGCCGCCGGGCTCGTGCTCCTGCTCGACCTCCTGCCGCGGCCGGTCGGGCGCGAGCTCATCGCCACCGTCGCCCTCGCCGGCCTGGTGGGCGCGCTCCTCGCGACGCTCGCGCGCTGGGGGAAGCCCGGGCGCGCGTTCCAAGACATGCTCGTGCTCGACGACTTCGCGCTCTTCGCCAACGTGGTGATCTGCTACGCGGCGGCGCTCGTCGTGATGCTCTCGATCGACTACCTCGGACGGAACGGGCCCGAGACGGGCGAGTACTACGCCCTCGTCCTCTTCTCGACCGGCGGCATGATGCTGCTCGCCGCCGCCGGCGATCTCATTGTCCTGTTCCTGGCGCTCGAGCTGATGTCGCTCTCGCTGTACGTGCTCGCCGGACTCTTCAAGCGCGAGCTTGCCGCGTCCGAGGCCTCGATGAAGTATTTCATCCTCGGCGCCTTCGCCACCTCGTTCCTGCTCTACGGGATCGCGCTGATCTACGGCGCCACCGGGACGACCAACCTCGACCGGATCGCGGCGGCTGCCGCCGGGCGGGCCCACGACCCGCTCCTCGTCATCGGGCTCGGGCTCCTGCTCGTCGGCTTCGGCTTCAAGATCTCGTCGGTGCCGTTCCACATGTGGGCGCCCGACGTCTACCAGGGCGCACCGACCAGCGTGACGGCGCTGATCGCGACCGGCTCGAAAGCGGCGGCGCTCGCGGCGCTGATCCGCGTCCTCGTCACGGCCCTCCGCGGCTCGCAGCCGGACTGGGCCGTGCTGCTCTGGGTCGTCGCGGCGATCACGATGACGGTCGGCAACGTGGTCGCGATCGCGCAGTCGAACCTCAAGCGGCTGCTCGCCTACTCGTCGATCGCCCACGTCGGGTACATGCTCATCGGCGTCGTCGCCGGCGGCAGCGCCGGCCCGGGCGCGGTGCTCTTCTACCTCCTCACGTACGCCTTCACGACGGCGGGGGCGTTCGGCGTGCTCACCCTGTGCGAACGGGCCCAGGCCGAAGCGGTCGAGGTCGGGGACTACGCGGGGCTCGCGCGGCGCCACCCCGTCCTCGCCGCCGCGCTGGGCCTCTTCCTCCTGTCGCTCGTCGGCATCCCGCCGCTCGCGGGCTTCGTCGGGAAGTTCTACCTCTTCGCCGCCGCCGTGCGCGCCGGCTACCTCTGGCTCGCCGTCATCGGCGTCGTCAATTCCGCGCTCGCGGCGTACTACTACCTGCGCGTGGTGGTCTTCATGTACATGCGCGAGCCCGAGGGCGCCGGGGCGCGCCTGGTGCCGTCGTTCGCGGGCGGCCTCGCGCTGGCGATCGCGCTGATCGGGATCGTGCTGCTCGGCGTGATCCCGGCGCCGTTCGCGGACCTCGCCCAGGCGGCCGTCGCCCCCCTCCTGCGCTGAGGCCGCGGGTGCCGCCCGCCGACGTCGCCTGCGCGTGAGCCTCCGCCTCCCGCACCGCGGCTGGCTCGTCGACCTCGACGGCACCGTGTACCGCGGCGAGGCGCTCATCCCGGGCGCCGACGCCGCGATCGCCGAGTTGCGGCGCGCGGGCCGCCGCGTCGCGTTCCTCTCGAACAAGCCGCTCGCCACGCGCGCCGACTACGCGGCGAAGCTCACGCGCCTCGGCATCCCGACGTCGGCGGACGACGTGGTCAACTCATCGCTCGTCCTGGCGCGCCACCTGGCGCGGCTCGACGCCGGCGCGCCCGTCTTCGTGATCGGCGAGCCGCCGCTGGTCGCGGAGCTCCGCGCCCATCACTTCGAGGTGCGCGCCGACCATCGCGTGCGCTGGGTCGTGATCGCGTTCGACCGCACCTTTGACTACGCGAAGCTCGACACCGCGCTGCAGGCGGTGCGGGGCGGGGCGCGGCTCATCGCGACCAACCCCGACCGGACGTGCCCGACCGAGGACGGAGAGATTCCGGACTGCGCCGGCATGATCGCCGCCGTCGAGGCGGTGACGGGTCAGGCCGTCGAGGTCGTGGTCGGCAAGCCCTCGCCGATCATCCTGGAGGTCGCGCTGAAGCGCCTCGGGGTCGCGCCCGCGGACTGCGTGATCGTCGGCGACCGGATCGAGACGGACATCGTGATGGGCAAGCGGGGCGGCCTCGCGACGGTGCTCGTCCTCACCGGCATCACGCGTGCGCGCGACCCGCGCATCGCCGAGACCAGCCCCGACCTCGTGCTAGGATCGATCAGAGAAATTGTGGAGCCTCCGCACCAATGACCTCGGCCCGGGCGCTCGTCGACGGCGACTACGACGTCGTCATCATCGGCGGCGGCATGGCCGGCGCCGGCTGCGCACGGGACCTGGCGCTTCGCGGCCTGTCGGTGGCCCTCGTGGAGAAGGGCGACTTCGCCTCGGGGACGACCGCGTACTCCTCCAAGCTGATCCACGGCGGGCTTCGATACCTCGAGCTCTTCGACGTCGGTCTCGTGCGCGAATCGCTCCGCGAGCGCGAGACGCTGCGTCGCCTCGCGCCCCACCTCGTGCGGCCGCTGCCGTTCCTCGTGCCGATCTACCGCGAGTCGGCGCGGAGCCTCGTCAAGGTGCGGATGGGCCTCGCGCTCTACGACTGGCTCACGCCGGGGCGGAACCGCGAGCGCTACCGCGTGCTGCGACCGGTCGACACGCTCACACTCGAGCCCGGCATCCGCGCGCAGGACCTGCGCGGCGCGGGCTACTACTTCGACGACCTGCTCGTGGTTCCGGAGCGCCTCTGCCTCGAGAACGTGCTCTCGGCGTGCCGGCACGGCGCACGGGTCTTCAACTACGCGCCGGTGGAGGCGATCCTCCGCGACCGGAGGGGCGCCGTCGCGGGTGTGCGGGTGCGGGATCTCCTCACGGACCGTAGCGTGCGGCTCGGGACGCGGATCGTGGTCAACGCCACCGGACCGTGGGCGGACGAGCTCCGGGCTCTCGGCGGCGTGACGGAGCGCGGCCGGCGCGTGCTCCGTCGGACGAAGGGGATCCACTGCCTGCTGCCGCGACTCACCGACCGCGCGATCTACCACTCGACGGGCGACGAGCGGATGATCTTCGTGATCCCGTGGCGGGAGTTCTCGCTCGTGGGTACGACCGACAGCGACTTCGAGGGCGACCTCGACCGGCTCCACGCGACGCGCGAGGAGGTGAGCTACCTGCTCGACGAGGTGCGCAAGGTGCTGCCCGACCCGCGCGTGACGCTCGAGCAGGTCGTCTACACCTACGCCGGTGTGCGCCCGCTCTCGTTCGAGGAGGGCAAGCGCGAGTCCGACGTCTCGCGAGCGCACAAGGTCGTCCCGGAGGAGGACGGCCGATTTCTCTCGATCACGGGGACGAAGCTCACCTGCTTCCGAAGCCTCGCGGCCGTGCTGGGAGATCAGGTCGTCCGCACCCTCGGGCGCGGCGCGCCCGGGGGCACCGACCGGCTCACGCTCGACGGGCTCGACGAGGAGGCGGGGCGCGTCGAGGCGCGCACGTGGCTCGACGTCGGGCCCGAGCTCGCCGCCTCCGGCCTCGCGCGGGAGACGCTCGAGACGCTGGTGACGCTCTACGGGCGCGCGTACCCGCGCGTCATCGACCTCGCCGGCAAGGTGCCCGCGGGCGCCGAGCGCCTCTGCCCGTCGAACCCCGACCTCGTCGCCGAGCTCTACCTGGCCGTGCAGGAGGAGATGGCGGTCTCGCTCCAGGACGTGCTCCTCCGGCGCACGGGGATCGGGACGAGCCGCTGCCAGGGTCTCGACTGCGCCGGCGCGATCGGCCAGCGGATGGCGCAGCTCCTCGGCTGGACGCCGCGGCGCCTCGAGGCGGAGCTCGAGGCCTACCGCGCGTACGTGGCGCGCTCGCAGAGGTTCAGGACGACATAAGCGCGTCGGACGCGTGTGCTATAGTGCGGCGCACTCGACACGTCGCTCAGACCCGCGGTTGACCAAGGAGGTCTTCATGAAGCGGTGGGCCGGCATCGTCCTCGTTCTGACCGCGACGGGTCTTCTCGCCTCACCCGCCCCGTCGACGGCGAAGACGGAGATCCAGTGGTGGCACGCGATGACCGCCGTGCTCGGTGAGCGGGTCAACGAGATCGCCGCCACGTTCAACGCCTCTCAGAACGACTACGAGGTGAAGGCGGTCTACAAGGGCTCCTACCCGGACACACTGAACGCCGCCATCGCTGCCTACCGGGCCAAGCAGCCGCCGCACATCGTGCAGGTCTTCGAGGTGGGCACGCAGACGATGCTGTCCTCGGGCGCCGTGTACCCGGTCTTCCAGCTGATGAAGGACCACGGGATCGCCGTCGACTGGAACGATCTGATCGGTCCGGTGAAGAGCTACTACTCGACGGGCGGCAACCTCTCCTCGATGGCCTTCAACTCCTCGACGCCGATCCTCTTCTACAACAAGGACCTCTTCAAGAAGGCGGGCCTCGCCGACAAGCCGCCGGCCACCTGGGACGAGGTGGAGGCGATGGCGAAGAAGCTCGCCGGCGCCGGCACGAAGTGCGGCTTCAGCGCCGCCTGGCCGTCGTGGACGCTGGTCGAGAACATGCACGCGCTCCACGACCAGCCGTTCGCCGACCAGGCCAACGGATTCGACGGCCTCGCCACCCGACTTCAGATCAACGGCGCCTTCGGCGTCAAGATGCTGGAGCTGCTCCAGCGCGGCGCCCGGGAGGGCTGGTTCGTCTACAACGGGCGGCTCAACAAGGCCGAGGCCAACATGGGTGGCGGCGAATGCGGCATCTTCCTCTCATCGTCCGCCTACATCGGCAACCTGACGCGCGCGTCCGAGGGCAAGTTCGTGTGGGGGACGGGGCCGCTGCCGCGGCTCTCTGGCTACCCGCAGGGCAGCTCGATCATCGGGGGCGCGACGCTCTGGGTGATGAAGGGCGCCAAGCCCGAGGAGTACAAGGGCGTCGCGCAGTTCTTCAAATACCTGGCCTCGACGGCGAACCAGGCGTGGTGGGCGGGCGTCACCGGCTACCTGCCGCTGACCAACGCGGCCGTGAAGGCGATGGAGTCCTCAGGCCACTTCCAGAAGAACCCGCAGCAGCGTACGGCCATCGACCAGATGCTCGGCGGCAAGACCACGCCGAACAGCCAGGGCATCCGCCTCGGCAACTTCGTCTCCATCCGCGACGCCATCGAGGAGCAGATGGAAAACATCTTCAGCGGCAAGAAGACCCCGAAGCAGGGGCTGGACGACGCGGTCGCGAAGTCGAGCGAAATCCTGAAGGAGTTCGCCGCGCTCTACAGGTGAGGGGCGGGTCGGCCACCCGCGATGAAGCGCTTCGTCTTCCGGAACCGGTGGCTGCCCTACGCGCTCGTGGCGCCGCAGGTCGCCGTCACGCTCGCCTTCTTCTTCTGGCCCGCCTTCGATTCGCTCCGGCTCTCGCTCTACCGCGCCTCGCCCTTCGGCGACCGGCTCATCTGGGCTGGCCTCGCCAACTTCGAGCGGCTCTTCCGCGACCCCGCCTACCTCCGGAGCGCGCTGACCAGCCTCGTGTTCTCGTTCGTCGTGACGTTCGCGGGGCTCGCCCTGGCCCTGCTGCTCGCCTCGCTCGCCAACGCGAAGATCCGCGGGCTCGCCGTCTACCGCTCGCTGCTCCTCTGGCCCTACGGCATCGCGCCCGCGATCGCCGGCATCATCTGGCTCTTCATCTTCCATCCCTCGTACGGGATCCTGCCGTGGCTCCTGTCATTCGTCACGGCCTACCAGTTCAATTGGTTCTTGAAGGGCTGGGTGGCGATGACGCTCATCGTCATGGCGGCGATCTGGAAGCAGTTCGGCTACAACCTGGCCTTCTACCTGGCCGGGCTGCAGGCGATCGAGGCCTCGGTGCTCGAGGCCGCCAGCGTCGATGGGGCGGGGCCGATCCGGCGTTTCTTCGCGGTGACCTTCCCGCTGCTCTCGCCGGTGACGTTTTTCCTGTTCACGCTCAACATGACCTTCTCGTTCTTCGACACCTTCGGCCTGATCCATTCGGTGACCCAGGGCGGGCCCGGCGACGCGACCTCGATCCTGGTCTACCGCGCGTGGAAGGACGGCTTCGAGGGGCTGCAGCTCGGCTTTTCGGCGGCGCAATCGGTGGTTCTGATGGCGCTCGTGATCGGGCTCACCGCGTTTCAGTTCCGCTTCGCCGAGAAGAAGGTGACCTACTGATGTCGCGGACCCTCACGCGGCCGGGCGTCCTCGCCGTCCGCGCGCCGGCGCGCGCGAAGCCCCGCGATCGGAGCGGGCTCGTCGCCCACGCGATCCTGCTCGCGGCCGTCGCCGTCCTGGCCTTCCCCCTCTACTACGCGTTCGTCATCAGCACCCAGACCCTCTCGCAGGTGACGAGCCTGCCGCCGCGGCCGTGGCCGTCGACGGCGCTCTTCGCCAACTACGCCGAGGCCTGGCAGCGAGCCCAGATGGGTCGGTTGCTGCTCAACAGCGCGATCGTGGCGCTCGGCGTGGCGTTCGGCAAGATCGCGATCTCGCTGCTCTCGGCCTTCGCGATCGTCTACTTCAACTTCCGCGGCAAGCAGATCGTCTTCTGGATGATCTTCGTCACGCTGATGCTGCCGGTGCCCGTGCGGATCGTCTCCACCTACCAGGTCATCAGCGTGCTCGGCTGGGTGAACACCTACTGGGGGCTCACGGTGCCGCTGCTGGCGTCCGCGACGGGGACCTTCCTCTTCCGGCAGTTCTACCAGACGATCCCGGACTCGTTGGCCGAGGCCGCCCAGCTCGACGGTGCGGGCGCGATGCGCTTCCTCTGGTCGATCCTGCTGCCGCTGTCGAAGGCCAACATCGCGGCGCTCTTCGTCATCCTCTTCGTCTACGGCTGGAACGACTATCTCTGGCCGCTGATGATCACCAACACTCCGGAGATGCGCACCGCGGTCATCGGCATCGAGTCCCTGGTGCCGCGGACCTCGCAGCTGCCGGAGTGGAACATCGCGATGGCGGCGGCGATGATGGTGCTGCTGCCTCCGGTGGCCGTGATCGTCCTCATGCAGCGCTGGTTCGTGAAGGGGCTCATCGAGAGCGAGAAATGACCCGGGTCGCAGCGCATCGGGGTGGCGCCCTGCTCTGGCCGGAGAACAGCCTCCACGCCTTCCGGCACGCGCTCGCGCTCGGCTGCGACTTCCTCGAGCTCGACGTGCACCTGACGTCCGACGGCGAGGTCGCGGTCATCCACGACGCCACGCTCGACCGGACGTCCGAGGGCGCGGGGGCGGTCGTCGCGGCGAAGGCCACCGCGCTCCGGCGCCTCAGGCTCAGAGGTCCCGACGGCGGGCTCACCGACGAGCGCGTGCCGCTGCTCGAGGAGGTGCTGGCGCTCGTGGCGCCGACCCCGGCGGCCCTGCTGGTCGAGGTCAAGGGGCCGGGGCCGGGCGTCGAGGTGCGCTACCGGCGTGCCGGCGGGCGGGCGACCGCCGTGCCCGGCGAGCGGTACGAGGGCCTCGAGGACAAGGTGATCGCGACCCTCGGCCGCGCGGGATTCCTCGAGCGCGCGACGGTCATGGCCTTCAACCCGGACGTCCTCACGCGCGTGCGCGCTCGGCTGCCGCGCCAGCGCACGACGCTCCTCGTGGACGCGGACCACGTGGCGCAGGCGGGCACGCGGCCCGAGGAGACGATCGACTGGGCGCTGGCCGTCGGCGCGACCGACGTCGGGCTCGAGCACGCGCTCGCGAACGAGACGGTCGTGCGCGCCGCGCGTGCGGCGGACGTGCTGCTCTCCGTCTGGACGGTCAACGACGAGCCCGCCATGCGCCGGCTGACCGCCCTGGGCGTCGACGTGCTGACGTCCGACCGCCCGGACCTCGCCCTGCGCGTCGTACGGGGCGCGCGGTGAAACGCGCGACCCTGCTCGTCCTCCTGGCCCTCGGGCTCGCGGTCGCCGCCGAGAGCCGCGCGGCCGACCCGGCCGTGAGGATCGCCGCGCACCGGGGCGGCGCGGGCCTCTGGCCCGAGGCCAGCCTGCTGGCCTTCCGGCAGGCGCTCGCGCTCGGCGTGGACTGCCTCGAGTTCGATCTCCACATGACGCGCGATGGCGAGCTGGTGGTCATCCACGACGCCACGCTCGACCGGACGACGACGGCGCAGGGGGCCGTGCGGGACCTGACGCTCGGCCAGCTCGCCCCCGCGAGGATCCGCGCCAGGGACGGGAGCGTCACCGACGAGCCGGTGCCGACGCTCGCCGCGGTGCTCGACCTCGCCGCGCCCGCGGCCGTCGGGCTCTTGCCCGAGATCAAGGTCGGCCCCGACGGCACGCCGTACCCGGGCATCGAGGCGAAGGTCTTAGCACTCCTGCGGGCCCGCGGCGTCCTCGGGCGCGCCGTCGTGCAGGCCTTCGAGGGCTCGACGCTCCGGCGTCTTCTGGCCCTCGAGCCCACCGCGCGCACGATGCTCCTCGTGGGCCGCGCGCGCCTCCAGCGCGAGCGCGCCGCGCCCCGGGAGGCGGTGCGCTGGGCGCAGGAGGTCGGCGCGACCGACCTCGGGATAGATCACCGGATCGTCGACGCCGCGCTGGTCGCCGAGGCGCGGACGGCGGGCATCCGGATCTCGGTCTTCACGGTGAACGAGGAGCAGGACCTCCGTCGCATGCTGGAGCTCCGCGTGGACGCGGTGATGACGGACCGCCCCGACCTCGCCAAGCGGCTCTTCGGCCGATGACGAAGCGCTACGTCTTGGCGCTCGACCAGGGCACGAGCGGCTCGACCGCGCTCGTGGTGGACGCCGACGGGCGCGTGCGGGCGCGCGGGTACGCCGAGCTGCCGCAGTACTTCCCGGAGCCCGGCTGGGTCGAGCACGACCCGGGGGAGATCTGGGCGACGGTCGAGCGCGCGGCGGCGCAGGCGCTCGCCGAGGCGCGCGTGGCCGGCGGGGAGGTCGGCGCCGTCGGGATCACCAATCAGCGCGAGACGACGCTCGTGTGGGAGCGCGCCACGGGGGCGCCGATCCACCGCGCGATCGTCTGGCAGTGCCGGCGGACGGCGCCCTTCTGCGACCGCCTCCGCGCCGACGGCGTGGAGCCGCTCGTCCGCGAGCGGACGGGGCTCGTGCTCGACGCCTACTTCTCCGGGACGAAGATCCGCTGGCTCCTCGACGAGGTCGCGGGGGCGCGCGCGCGGGCGGAGCGCGGTCAGCTCGCGTTCGGGACCGTGGACTCCTGGCTCCTCTGGAAGCTCACCGGCGGTCGCGTGCACGCGACCGACGCGAGCAACGCGTCGCGCACCCTCTGCCTGAATCTCCGTACGGGCGACTGGGACGACGACCTGCTCTCACTTCTGGGCGTTCCACGGGCCGTCCTGCCGGCGGTCGTCCCGTCCTCGGGCGTGGTGGGCGAGACCGTGGATCTCGGCTGGCTGCCGCGCGGCATCCCGGTCGCCGGGATCGCCGGCGACCAGCAGGCCGCGCTCTTCGGCCAGGCCTGCTACGCGCCCGGCACCGCCAAGAACACGTACGGGACCGGCTGCTTCCTGCTGCTCAACACCGGCCGCGCGCCCGTCGTCTCCTCGCACGGGCTCCTCACGACGATCGCGTGGCGCATCGGCGCCGAGACGACGTATGCTCTCGAGGGCAGCGTGTTCGTGGCCGGCGCGACGCTCCAGTGGCTCCGCGACGGCCTCGGGATCCTCACGCACGCGGCGGAGAGCGAGGCGCTGGCGCGGTCGGTCCCGGACACGGGCGGCGTCTACTTCGTGCCCGCCTTCGTCGGGCTCGGCGCGCCCTGGTGGGACATGTACGCGCGCGGCGTGATCGTCGGCCTCACGCGCGGGACGACCGGCGCCCACCTCGTGCGCGCGGCCCTCGAGGCGATCGCATTCCAGAGCCGCGACGTGCTCGTGGCCATGGCGGCCGACGCGGGCGTCGCGGTGCGCGAGCTCCGCGTGGACGGCGGCGCGGCGGCGAACGATTTCCTGTGCCAGTTCCAGGCCGACCTGATGGACGTCGCCGTGTTGCGGCCCGCCGTGATCGAGACGACGTCGCTGGGTGCCGCGTACCTCGCGGGCCTCGGCGCCGGCCTGTGGTCCTCGCTCGACGACCTCGCCGGCCGCTGGACACTCGAGCGGCGCTTCGCGCCGGCGCTCGGTGGACCCGCGCGCCAGGCCCAGGTCGAGACGTGGCGGCGGGCGGTGGAGCGCGCGCGCGGCTGGGCGAGCGGTCAACCTCAGTGAGGAGACGACGATGAAACGACTCGGAGTTCTGGCGCTCGCGGTCCTGTCGGTCGCCGGCGCGGCGGGCGGCGCCTCGGCGCAGGCCCCGATCGAGAGCGAGCTGGCGCTGATCACGCCCGTGTCGAAGTTCATCCACGACGCCGCGCTCAAGGCGTTCGCCGACTACGCCAAGGAGCGCTGGGGCGTCGCGGTCAAGGTGAGCGCGATCCCGGCCGGGACGCCGGTGGCGTACGGCCGCGTCGTCGAGTGGAAGGGCCGGCCGGAGGTAGACATCTTCTGGGGCGGCGAGTCGGCGCTCTTCGAGAAGCTCGCCGAGCAGCGACTGCTCGCCAAGCTCGAGCTCGCCGCCGAGCTCTGGGACTCAATCCCGGCGTCGCTCGGGAAGCCGAGACCCATTCCCTTGAAGGACAAGGACGGCTTCTGGGTCGGCACCGCGCTCGAGCCCTACGGGCTCGTCTACCACCCGAAGAAGCTCCAACGCCTCGGCGTCCCGGAGCTCCGCGAGTGGGACGACCTCCTGCACCCGAAGCTCCGGGGCGAGGTCGCCCAGTGCGCGCCGACGCGCTCGTCGTCCTCCAACGCGACGTACGAGGTGATCCTCTCGATGCTCGGCGAGGAGAAGGGCTGGGACTGGCTCAAGAAGCTCGCCCAGAACACGGGGCACTTCACCGCGCGCAGCCGTGACGTGCCGACGGTCGTCGCCAAGGGCGAGTACGCGGCCGGCTTCGCCGTGCCGTCCTACATGGCGTTCGAGGAGAAGCTCGCGGGCTTCGACCTCAAGTTCGTCGCGCCGAGGAACGCGTTCGTCACGCCCGAGCCGATGGCGATCCTCGCCGGCGCCCGGAACCCGAGGGCCGCCCGCGCGTTCATCGAGTTCCTCCTGACGGAGCGCGGGCAGAAGGTCTTCATGGAGCGCGGCCTCTTCCCGATCACGCCGAAGTACAAGGTGCAGGGCGCACCCGGCTCGACCGCGGAGATGGCGGTGGAGTTCACCGGCGGTGTCCGCAGCTACTTCGCCGGCGACGTGTCGAACGTCTACGACGAGGCGGCCGCGCAGAAGCGCTCCGACGGGCTGAAGACGAAGTTCCGGTCGGAGATCGAGGCGGTCTGGAAGAAGCCCTGAGGGCGGGCCGGGGCGTCCGGCGATGCGCATTCTGTTGAAGGGGGTCACCAAGGCGTTCGGCCACGTCACCGCCGTGGACCGAGCGACCCTCGAAATCGCCGACGGGGAGCTCTTCACGCTGCTCGGGCCCTCGGGCTGTGGCAAGACGACGCTCCTGCGGCTGGCCGCGGGGTTCTACGCTCCGGACGCCGGCGAGATCTGGTTCGGCGAGCGGCGCGTGGACGGGCTCCGGCCCTACGAGCGCAACATCGGGATGGTCTTCCAGAACTACGCGCTCTGGCCCCACATGACCGTGCGGGCGAACATCACCTACGGGCTCCGGCTCCGGAAGCTCGACGCCGCGACGGTCGCCCGCCGCCTCCAGGAGGGCCTCGCCAAGGTGAACCTCGCGGGGCTCGAGGCGCGCTACCCGGGCCAGCTCTCCGGCGGCCAGCAGCAGCGCGTCGCCCTCGCCCGAGCGCTCGTGCTCAACCCCGACATCCTCCTCCTCGACGAGCCGCTGTCGAACCTCGACGCCAAGATCCGCGTGCAGGTGCGGGCCGAGATCCGGAAGCTCCAGCAGGCGCTCGGCATCACTACGATCTACGTCACCCACGACCAGGAGGAGGCGCTCTCCCTGTCCGACCGCGTCGCGGTCATGCGCGACGGGCGGGTGCTGCAGCTCGCCTCGCCCAAGACGCTCTACGAGCGGCCCGCGAACCGGTTCGTCGCCGACTTCGTGGGCACCAACAACCTGATCCCGGGCGTCTGCCGCGGGCTGGTCGAGGGCGGCGCCACGGCGGAGACGGCGATCGGCCCGGTGCGGGGCCTGCCGAGCCCGGGCCTCGCGCCGGGCGACCGCTGCGTGCTCGCGGTGCGCCCGGAGAACGTCGCGCTCGGAACCGGACAGGAGAACGTCTTCGACGGCCGGGTGGTGCTCTCCTCGTACCTCGGCAGCACGCTGCGCTACGAGATCGAGGTGCGGGGGGGCGTCGCGCTGAAGGTCGACGTCGGCGACCCGTGGCACCACGAAGTCCTGCCATCCGGCGCGTCGGTGCGCATCACGTTTCCCGCGTCGGCCGCACTGACGCTGCCGGATGACTGACACCGGCGCCGTCAGGCGTCCGGCGCGCGCTCGGCGCCGGTCCCTCCCGCCGGTCCTCGGCGTGGCCGCGATCTGGCTCTTCCTGCTGCTCTTCCTCGTGTACCCGCTGCTCCGGATTTTCTACGACGCGTTTAGCGACGAGGCCGGTCGGCTCACGCTCGCGAACTTCGTCGAGTTCGCCCGCGACCCGTTCTACGTTCGTTCCCTCGTGAACTCGCTGGTGCTCGGGCTCGGCACGGTCGCGGCGACGTCGATCGTCGGCTTCGCGGTCGCCTTCCTGCTCGTGCGGTGCGACTTCATCGGCCGGAACCTCTTCAGTTATCTCACGCTGATCCCGATCATCTCCCCGCCGCTGGTGGGCGTGCTGGGCTTCACGTTCATCATGGGGCGGGCGGGCACGGTGAACGTGCTGCTCGACGACTGGTTCGGCCTGGCGAAGCCGATCAACTTCGTCTACGGCATCCACGGCGTGCTGCTCGTCGAGACGCTCCACCTCTTCCCGATGATCACGCTCAACGTCGTGGACGCGCTCGCGAAGATCGACCCGGCGCTCGAGGAGGCCGCGGAGAGCGTCGGCGCGCGCGGCCTCACGAAGTGGCGCACGATCACGCTGCCGCTGACGACGCCGGGCTACGTCGCGGGCGCCTTGCTCGTCTTCATCTGGACCTTCTCCGACTTCGCGACGCCGCTCGTGCTCGGCGTCCACGACCTCCTCGCGGCGCAGGCGTACCTGAACATCGTGCAGTTCGTGGACCGGCGCATCTTCCGGATGGGGATCGTGATCTCCGCGCTCATGGTGGCGCTCGCGATCGTGTTCCTGGTCGCGGCGCGCCGCTACGTGGCCATCAAGGATTACTCCTCGCTCTCGTACGGAAGGCTCGCCCGGGTGCGGCTGTCGCCGCTCCGGCAGTCCGCGGCCGTCGCGTTCCTGACGCTCGTCATGCTGCTGTCGTTCATCCCCTATCTCGGGGTCGTCCTGGCGTCGGTGGGGAAGGGCTGGTCGCTGACGCCGGTGCCCGTGCGCTACACGCTGCAGTACTTCGAGCGCGTCATCGTCGAGACGCCGAAGTACATCGTCAACAGCCTCCTCTACGCGGGCCTCGCCGTCGTCCTCTGCATCGTGGTGGGCGTGCCGATCGCGTGGATCCTCGCGCGCACGCGCCTTGCGGGCCGCGACGCCCTCGACGGGCTCAACACGCTCACCCTGGCCGTGCCGGGCACGGCGATCGGCATCGCCTACGTCCGCGCCTTCCACTTCGACCTGCCGTGGCTCCAGTACGGTCTCACGAGCTTCTGGGTCGTCCTGCCGCTCGTCCTCGCGATCCGACGGCTGCCGTACACGGTCCGCGGCTCGTACGCGTCGCTGCTGCTCGTCCATCGCTCCATGGAGGACGCCGCGGCGAGCGTCGGCGCCACGGGCGGCCGCGCCTTCCGGGACATCACGCTGCCGCTCATCTGGCGCGGCGTGCTCGTGGGGTCGCTGTTCTCGTTCATGACGTCGCTCCAGGAGGCCTCGGCCGTCCTGTTCCTCTCGCTCGGGGGGTGGGAGACGATCACGGTCGGGATCTTCTCCTTCTACATCGCGGGGAGCGCGAACGAGGCCGCGGCACTCGGCGTCATCCTCATCGTGGTCGCTACGCTGAGCCTGGTCCTGATCAACCGGATTGCGGGCGCGCGAATGGGGGGCATGTTCGGCTAGGTTGGGCCGAATGCCAGGGGGTCGCGCTCGACCGCCAAATCAATAACTTGCGGTCGCTTGTAGGATCCGGCTCGTTGTGCTAGTGTCCTTCTTCACATGGCGCCATCCGGGGAGCAGGGGACCTGGAAAGCGCTCGGCGAGCTATCTTCGATCGGTCTCACGCTGGTGGTGGCGACGGTCATCGGGCTCGTCGCCGGATACTACGCGGATCGGTGGCTGGGAACGAAGCCCTGGCTGCTCCTGATCGGCCTCGGGCTCGGCATCGCGGCGGGATTCGTCAACCTCTTTCGATCGGTGACGCGGGCGGAGCGGGATCTCGATGACTCCAGGTGAGCTGACGGTGCGGGTGACGCTCGACGTGTGCGCCGCCGTCGCCGCGCTCGCCGCGCTCGGCGCCTGGCTCGGCGGCGCGCCCGCGGCGCTGGGCGTGCTCGCCGGCGGTGCCCTCGCGGTCGTGAACTTCCGGTGGCTGGCGGCCCGCGCGGCGGCGGCGATCGCCGCGGGCGGCGCGCCCGCGGCCGCGTGGCTACTCGGGGCGGGCCTGCGGTTCGCCGCCTGCATGGTGGCCTGCGGGCTGCTCCTGGTGTCGGGCTGGGCCCATCCCGTCGCGCTGGTTGCGGGCTTCAGCGTTCTCCCCTGCGCCGTGATCGCGCGCGGCCTCGCCTCGGCCCGTGAGCGGGGCTGAGCGTGGAAGCCATCGAGCATCCGCCGATCTTCCGCCTGCCCCTCCTCGTGTCGCCGGGCTACGTCCCCGACCACGTGACGTACACGTGGCTGGTCATGGTCATCCTGGTCAGCGTCGCGTTCGTCGCTTCACGCAATCTCCAGCTGGTCCCCCGCGGCCTCCAGAACTTCCTGGAGGTCGTGCTCGAGCAGTTCATGCAGATGATCGACGATGTCATGGGCCACGAGGGCCGGCGCTATCTACCGCTGCTGGCGACCCTCGGGCTGTTCATCCTGACCGGCAACCTCATGAGCCTGGTGCCGGGGCTGGCGGGCCCGACCGGCAACCTCAACACCACCGCCGCCTGCGCCCTCGTCGTGTTCGTGGCCTACCATGCGATCGGCGCTCGGAAGCAGGGCGTGCTCGCGTACCTCAAGCACTTCGCGGGGCCGGTCCCGCTGCCGCTCAAGCCGCTGATGTTCGTCATCGAGCTCATCAGCCACCTCGCCCGGCCCCTCTCGCTCACGCTCAGGCTCTTCGGCAACATGGTCGGCGGCCACATCCTCCTCGCGGTCATCTTCCTCTTGATGGGCCTGGACGGCCTGCTCGGCTGGGCGCTGTCGGGCAGCGTGGTGGGGGCCCTCGTCGGCGGGATCGGCGGGCTGGTCACGATCCTGTTCACGGTCGGCTTCCTCTACCCGTTGAAGATCCTGGTGGCCTTCCTGCAGGCGTTCATCTTCGTGATGCTGACCATGCTCTACATCTCAGGTGCGATCGAGGAGGCCGAGCATCATTCCGAGCACCACTAACAGATCACCCGTATAGAGGAGGGCGTCGTGCGACGTTCACTGATTCCGGTGGGTGCGGCGGTTCTGGCGTTTCCGAGCTCGGCCTTCGCGGCCGAGGGCGGCGCGGGCGGCGGCTGGATCGGTCCGTTCGCCGTACTCGCGGCCGGCATCGGCATGGCGATCGCGGCGGGCTTGTGCGGGCTCGGTCAGGGGAGGGCGGTCGCGTCGGCCGTGGACGCCATGGCCCGGCAGCCGGGGGCCGCGGCGCGGATCCAGACCGCGATGATCATCGGTCTGGCGCTGATCGAGTCGCTCGCGATCTACACGCTCGTGATCGCGCTGATCCTCTTGTTCGTGAAAGGCATCCAGTTCTCGTGACGTCACTGGCGTAGGAGGTTGACCGCAGGCCGGGCGTGGCGCCACGGCGACGCCCGGCCTGCTCCTTCAGATGTCACGACGCTCCGCGTACCGCCCTCCGAAGATCCCCGAGATGACGATCCGTCGTCTCTCGATCTACACGCGCTGCCTCCTCCAGCTCGAGGAGGACGGCGTCAAGACCGTCTCCTCGCAGGAGCTGGCCGAACGGTTCAACCTCAATTCCGCTCAGGTGCGCAAAGACCTCGCCTACTTCGGCGAGTTCGGCGTCCGGGGGATCGGGTATTACGTCGCGGGCCTCAAGGCCGAGCTGCAGCGGATCCTCGGGCTCGACCGGGAATGGGCCGTGGTGCTCGTGGGCTTCGGCAACCTGGGCTCGGCGCTCTTCCACTACAAGGGGTTCACGCGCCAGGGCTTCAAGGTGGTGGCGATCGTGGACGAGAACCCCACGAAGATCGGCCGCGAGGTCGAGCGCGTGCCGGTCATCGCGAGCCGCGACATGGCGCGCGAGGTCAAGGCGCGCGGGATCCAGATCGCCATCCTCGCGGTGCCCGTGGAGGCCGCCCAGGCCGTGACCGACGAGCTGGTCGCGGCGGGCATCCGGGCGGTCCTGAACTTCGCGCCGACGCGGCTCCGGGTCCCCCGCGACGTGCGCCTGAATAACGTCGACCTCTCCATCGAGCTGGAAACGCTCAGCTTCTACCTCGCGAAGAGCGCGCGGTAGTCTGGTACGCTCGGGAAGGCGCGGGATGTTGAGGGACTGGTCTCCGTTTCACGACCTCGCCAAGGCGTTCGCCGAGGGACCCGTCTGCCTGCGCGTCGTCGGCCTCACGGGCGGCGCCCGCGCGCTCGCCGTCGCCGAGCTCCTCCAGGGCGCCTCGCGTCCGGGGCTCGTGCTCGTCCCGTCGATCGTCGACGCCCACCGCTGGACGCAGGATCTGAAATTCTTCGGCGCCGCGGCGCTCGAGTTCCCGGAGGGCGAGCCGCGCCTCTGGCGCGGCGGGCGCCAGCGCGAGGCCGACGCGGAGCGCGCCCTGGCCTGCCAGCGGCTCGCGGCGGGCGAGACGCTGATCGTCGTCGCGACGCCCCCGGCGCTCGACGCGGAGGTCCTGGTGCCCGCCGAGTTCACCGCGCGCGCGCTCCGGCTCGACGTGGGCGACGCGCTCGACCGCGAGCTCCTCGTCGAAGCCTTCGAGCTCGGCGGCTACGAGCGCGTGGACACCGTCGTCGAGGTCGGGCAGTGGAGCGCGCGGGGGGGCATCGTGGACGTCTTTTCCCCGAGCCACCCGAACCCCGCGCGCGTCGAGTTCCTGGGCGACGAGATCGAATCGATCCGGCTCTTCGATCCGACCTCCCAGCGCTCGACCGCCACGCTCCGGGAGCTCGCCGTCCTGCCGCTGGCGACTGGCGGCGACGGGCGCGGCCGGCTCCTCGACTACTTGCCCGCGAGCGCCCCGGTCGTCGTGGACGCGCCACGCGTGCTCGACACTCCCACCGATACGGACCCGGGCGCGGGGTTGCTGCGCGACCGCCTCGGAGGTCGCCAGCTCGTGGAGCTCGACCTCGTCGGCCAGACCTCGAGCGCCGCTGCGGGGCCGACGCCGGGTGCTGCCGAGTGGGCGCTCGATTCGCACGCGGTCCCCCAGTTCAACGGCCGCTTCAACCGGCTGCAAGCCGAGCTCGAGCGTTGGCGCGCGGAGGGCTTCCGGACGCGGCTCGTCGCCGGTGACGAGCGCCAGGCGGAGCACCTGCGGCAGATCCTGCGCGAGCACGGACTCGAGGCCGCCGCGGGCGCGGCGCTCGATGGGCCCGAGCCGCTCGCGATCGTCGTCGGCGAGCTCGCGAGCGGGTTCGCGATCCCCGCGCTCGGCGTCGTGGTGCTCACCGAGGACGAGATCTTCGGCGCCCGGCGCCGCGCGCTCAAGCGGCCCAAGTACCAGCGCGGCGCCGCGCTCACCGCCTTCACGGACCTCGAGGTGGGTGACGTCGTCGTCCACGAAGACCACGGGCTCGGGCGCTACCTCGGCCTCCGGACGATGACGATCGGCGACCGCCAGGGCGACTTCCTCCTGCTCGAGTACGCCGAGGGCAACCGGCTCTACCTCCCCGTCGAGCGCCTCGACCTCGTCTCCAAGTACCTGGGGGCCGACGCCGGCCAGGTGAGGCTCGATCGGCTCGGCGGCCCGTCGTGGCAGCGGGTCAAGGATGCAGTGCGCGCCGCCCTCCGCGAGATGGCCGAGGAGCTCCTGCGGCTCTACGCCCAGCGCGCCGTCGCCGAGGGGCACGCGTTCACCCCCGACACGCCGTGGCAGCGGGAATTCGAGGCGGCGTTCCGGTTCGAGGAGACGCAGGACCAGCTCCGCGCGATCGAGGAGGCCAAGCGCGACATGGAGTCGGACCGGCCGATGGACCGCCTCGTGGCGGGCGACGTCGGGTACGGCAAGACCGAGGTGGCGTTGCGGGCCGCGTTCAAGGCGGTGGCCGACGGCTGCCAGGTCGCCGTGCTCGTGCCGACGACGGTGCTCGCGCAGCAGCACTGGGCCACGTTCGCCGACCGGTTCGCGCCCTTCCCGGCGCGCGTCGAGCTGCTGTCGCGGTTCCGCTCACCCAAGGAGCAGCAGTCGGTCGTCGCCGGTCTCCGCCAGGGGACCGTGGACGTCGTCATCGGCACCCACCGCGTGCTCTCGAAGGACGTCGAGTTCAAGAACCTCGGCCTGCTGATCGTGGACGAGGAGCACCGCTTCGGCGTCGCGCACAAGGAGCGGATGAAGAAGCTCCGCGCGTCCGTGGACGTGCTCTCGCTCACCGCGACGCCGATCCCGCGAACGCTCTACATGTCGCTCTCGGGCGTGCGCGACATGTCGGCGATCGAGACGCCGCCGCTCGACCGGCTGCCGGTCGAGACGGTCGTGCGCCGCTTCAGCAAGGGCGTCATCAAGGAGGCGCTCGAGCGCGAGCTCGCGCGCGGCGGCCAGGTCTTCTTCGTCCATAATCGTGTGCAGTCGCTGCCGTCCATGGCGCGCTTCGTCCAGGAGCTCGTGCCCGACGCGCGCGTGATCATGGCGCACGGGCAGATGAAGGAGCGTGAGCTCGAGGCGACGATGGTGAAGTTCGTGACCGGCCAGGCCGACGTGCTGGTGTCCACGGCGATTGTGGAGTCGGGGCTCGACATCCCCGCGTCGAACACGATCGTGGTCAACCGAGCCGACCGCTTCGGCCTGGCACAGCTCTATCAGCTAAGGGGACGCGTCGGGCGGGAGCGCCAGCAGGCGTACGCCTACCTGCTCGTGCCCGCCGACGGCCGTGTGGACGAGCCGGCCCAGCGACGCCTCCGCGCGCTCCAGGAGCTCACGGAGCTCGGCTCCGGGTTCAAGCTCGCCCTCCGCGACCTCGAGATCCGGGGGGCGGGCAACCTGCTCGGCGCCCAGCAGCACGGCCACATCGCGGCCGTCGGCTTCGATCTTTACTCGAAGCTTCTCGCGGAGGCCGTGCGAGAATTGAGGGGCGAACCCGCCGCCGCCCACGTCGACCCCGTGATCAGCGTCGGGGCGGACGGTTACTTACCCGACGACTATGTCCCCGAGGTCAACCAGCGGCTCGCGCTCTACAAGCGACTGGCCGGCGCCGCGACGGACGCCGACGTCGAGGAGCTGCGCGCGGAGCTCCTCGACCGCTTCGGCGCATCGCCCGAGCCGGCCGAGCGCCTCCTGGACATCGTACGGATCCGCGTCGCGGCGCGGTCGCTCGGCCTCGAGAAGGTCGAGGCGGGCGACGGGCGGGCGCTCCTCACGTTCTCCCCGGCGACCCCGCTCGATCCCAAGCGCCTCGTCGGCACGATCCAGGCGAGCCGCGGGCGGCTCCGCATGAAGCGCGAGTTCATGGTCGAGGCCGCCGTGGACGGTGGCGAATGGCCGCGGGTACGCGATTCATTGCTCGCCCTGCTCGCGGGACTTCGGCCGTCGTGAGCCCGCGCCTGACCGCCCTCCTGCTCCTGGCGCTCGCCCTGGGCGCCTGCGCCACGCCCTCGTGGGTGCCGGGCCTCGGCAGGAAGAAGGACGAGCCGAAGGGGCCGCCCGTCGCCGCGGCTCCGAGAGAGGCCGAGCCCCCGAAGGTCGAGAAGGCCGCGGAGCCGAGGCCGACCGCCTCACTCGACGCGAGCGTGACGGACCGCGTCATCGCGGTGGTGAACAACGACGCGATCACGCTCGCCGAGCTGCAGGAGGCCATCGCGGCCTACCGGTACGAGAACCAGCAGGCCCCGGAGCCGACGGACGAGCTCGTCCAGCAGTTCCTCAGGCGGATGATCGAGAGCCGGCTCCAGCTCCAGGAGGCCGAGCGCGACAAGATCGTCGTGGACGAGCCCGAGGTCGAGGAAGAGCTGGCCGAGCGGATCAAGAAGGTCAACGTCAAGAGCCGCGAGGAGTTCGAGCGGCTCATCAAGGCTCAAGGCCTCACTCTGGAGGCCGTCAAGAAACGGATGCGTGACGGGATCAAGGTGTCTCGCCTCATCCGGCGCAAGGTGACGGCCCGGGTCTCGGTGACCGACGTGGAGATCGCCAAGTATCTCGAGGCCAACCGGCAGAAGCTCGAGACCGGGCTCAGCTACCACGCGCGGCACATCCTCCTCGTCCCGGAAGGGGCCGACACGGAAGCGGGCTGGGAGGCCGCGCGGCTCAAGGCCGAGCTCCTCCGCACGCAGCTCCGGCAGGGCGCCGACTTCGTCGAGCTCGCCCGACAGCACTCCCGGGACGCATCGGCCAAGGACGGCGGGGACCTGGGCACCCTCAAGCGGGGCGAGCTAGCCCAGGACGTCGAGACCCAAATCCTGGCCCTCCAGCCGGGGGAGATCTCGAAGCCTTACCGGTCCCAGCTCGGGTACCACGTCTTCCGGCTCGAGTCGAAGGAGGGCCTCGAGGGCGAGGCCCTCGTGCGCGCCCAGGCCCAGATCCGCGAGATTCTGTTCCGGGAGAAGTACGAGGCGCGGCTGGACGCCTGGCTCAAAGAACTCAAGCAGCGCGCGATCATCGAAGTCAGGCTGTGAAAAATCATTGACAAGTGGCGTGCGTGATGCGAGGATAACGCTTGGCGTTATCGTTCCAACCCCGCAGGAAATCTGCACTTAGTGCTTAACCAATTCACTAGCATGCGGCGCTTAGACGCCGCGCCCGGAGCCCGCTGATGAGCGCCCGCCGAGAGCGACCCCAAGGAAGCGCGACGCCGAATCCGGAGATGAACGGCATGAACCTGTCGGAGCTGAAGGAGCGAAGCATCTCCGAGCTCAATCAGATCGCCCGTGATCTGAACGTCCAGAACCTGGGTGGGCTCAGGAAGCAGGAGCTCATTCTCAAGATCCTCCAGTCCCAGGCCGAGAAGGACGGTCTCATCTTCGCCGAGGGCGTTCTCGAGGTCCTGCCGGATGGCTTCGGGTTCCTCCGCGCCCCCGACTACAACTACTTGCCGGGGCCGGACGATATCTACGTTTCCCCCTCCCAGATACGACGCTTCGATCTGCGCACCGGCGACACCATCTCCGGCCAAGTCCGTCCGCCGAAGGACACGGAGCGGTACTTCGCGCTCCTCAAGGTCGAGGCGATCAACTTCGAGACGCCGGACCAGTCGCGCGAGAAGATCTTTTTCGACAACCTCACGCCGCTCTACCCGATGGAGCGGCTCCGGCTCGAGCACGATCCCGAGAACCTCACGACCCGCGTGATGGATCTGCTCAGTCCGATCGGCAAGGGGCAGCGCGGCATGATCGTCGCTGCCCCGCGGACCGGCAAGACGATGATGCTGCAGTCCATCGCCCACGCCATCGCGACCAACCACCCCGAGGTGTACCTGATCGTGCTCCTGATCGACGAGCGCCCCGAAGAGGTCACGGACATGCAGCGGTCGGTGAAGGGCGAGGTCATCTCGTCGACGTTCGACGAGCCCCCGCAGCGTCACATCCAGGTGGCCGACATGGTCATCGAGAAAGCCAAGCGGCTCGTCGAGCACAAGCGCGACGTCGTGATCCTGCTCGACTCGCTCACGCGCTTCGCGCGCGCCCACAACGCCGTCATCCCGTCCTCGGGCAAGGTGCTCTCCGGCGGTCTCGACGCCAACGCGCTCCAGCGGCCGCGACGCTTCTTCGCGACGGCACGCAACATCGAGGAAGGCGGCTCGCTTACGATCATGGCGACCGCGATCGTCGACACCGGCAGCCGGATGGATGACGTGATCTTCGAAGAGTTCAAGGGCACCGGCAACATGGAGGTGCACCTGGACCGACGCCTCATGGACAAGCGCATCTTC
Organism: Candidatus Rokuibacteriota bacterium; assembly: GCA_003220595.1. GTDB lineage: Bacteria > Methylomirabilota > Methylomirabilia > Rokubacteriales > CSP1-6 > AR19. The sequence goes on from QHSZ01000089.1 coordinate 27,676, forward strand.
CCGACGATCAACATCGAGCAGTCCGGCACCCGGAAGGAAGAGCTCTTGCTCGAGAAGGACGAGCTCCAAAAGGTCTGGCTGCTGCGCAAGGCGCTCTCGCAGCTGAATCCGGTCGAGGCGATGGAGCTCCTCCTCGACAAGCTCAAGCAGACCAAGAGCAACAAGGAGTTCCTCGCCGCCATGCACAGCATGGGGTAGACGCGTGCCGGGCACGGAAGTCTTTGGATTTTTTGCGCTTTCCCGAAGGTGCTGGTATCCTGAGGTCTCCTGAGGAGGTGGCGATCGTGAAGGTGGGCATTCATCCGGACTATGTGGACACGACGATCACGTGCGCGTGCGGCGAGGTGGTCCACACCCGCTCGACCAGGCCGGACATCCGGGTGGAGATCTGCTCGAAGTGCCACCCCTTCTACACGGGAAAGCAGAAGCTCGTGGACACGGCCGGGCGCGTGGAGCGCTTCCAGCGGAAGTACAAGCGGCAGACCGCGTCTTCGTAGCGAACGCTCCGGAACCGGCTGGGATCAGCGCCTCCCGCCGGTTTTCTGTTTGTGGGAGGCGTCTCGACCGTGATGCTGTTTGACAAGCTTCGCCAGATCGAGGAGCGATCCAACGGGATCGCCCGCGCGCTCGCCGACCCCGCCGTCCTGGCCCAGCCCGCCGAGTACGCGCGCCTCCGCAAGGAGTACGCCGAGACGCTCGAAGTGGTCGAACGGTTCACCGAGTACCGCGACGTCCTGAAGCGCATCGGTGAGGCCCGGCACATCCTCGCGGAGGGCGGCGACCGCGAACTCCAGGAGCTCGCACAGGCCGAGATCGACGAGCTCGGCGCCCGGCAGGCAGCCCTCGAGGAGGAGCTGAAGCGCCTGCTCCTGCCGCGCGACCCCAACGACGACAAGAACGTCTTCGTCGAGATCCGCGCGGGTGCGGGCGGCGACGAGGCGGCGCTCTTCGCGGCTGACCTGGCGCGCATGTACACGAAGTACGCCGAGCGCCAGCGCTGGAAGATCGAGGTGATGGCCGCCAGCGAGACCGGCACCGGCGGTTTCAAGGACGTGATCCTCTTCGTCCAGGGCCGCGGCGCGTGGAGCCGGCTCAAGTTCGAGCGCGGCGTCCACCGGGTCCAGCGCGTGCCGGTCACCGAGGGGTCCGGGCGCATCCACACCTCGACCGTCACCGTCGCGGTGCTCCCCGAGGCCGCGGACGTCGAGGTGAGGGTCGACGAGAAGGACCTCAAGGTGGACGTCTACCGCTCCTCGGGCCCAGGCGGCCAGGGCGTGAACACCACCGACTCCGCGGTTCGCATCACGCACCTGCCGACCGGGCTCGTGGTGACGTGCCAGGACGAGCGCTCGCAGATCAAGAACCGGGCGAAGGCGATGCGCGTCCTCAAGGCGCGGCTCCTCGAGCGCGCCCAGCAGGAGCAGCAGGCGGCGATCGCGGCCGACCGCCGGAGTCAGGTGGGCACCGGGGAGCGAAGCGAGCGGATCCGCACCTACAACTTCCCCCAGGGGCGCGTGACCGACCACCGGATCGGCCTCACGCTGCACCGGCTGCCAGCCGTCCTGGAGGGCGACCTCGACGAGCTGATCGAGGCCCTCACGGCCGCGGAGCAGACCGAGCGCCTCCAGCGGGTGGCGAGCTGATGGTCGCCGTCGCCCCCGGCCTCGCGCTGCGGGCCCGGCTCGACACGGCGGCCGCGACCTTGGCGGCGGCGGGCATCGCGACGGCGCGCGTGGACGCCGAGTGGCTCCTCGCCGGTGTGCTCGGCGTTGGCCGGTTCGACGCCGGGCTCGCGGCCGACCGCGCCCTGCCCGCGGACCTCGCCGTGCGGTTCGAGGCGGCCGTCCGGCGCCGCGCGCGGCGCGAGCCTCTCCAGCGCATTCTCGGCTGGGAGGCGTTCCGCGGGCTCCGTATCCGGCTGACCGACGACGTCCTCGTGCCGCGGCCCGAGACCGAGGCGCTGGCGGAATGGGCGCTCGAGCTCCTGCCGCCTCCGCGCGCGGGCGTCCGTCCGCTCGCGGCGGACCTCGGCACGGGCTCGGGCTGCGTCGCCTGCGCGCTCGCCGCCGAGCGCCCGGACCTCGACGTCCTCGCGACGGACTGCTCGCCGGCCGCCGCCGCCGTCGCGCGTGCCAACGCCGCGGCGTTGGGCCTCGGCGCGCGCGTCCACGTCGTCGTCGCCGACCTGCTGGAGGGCGTCGGCGCGGTCGGCGCGGACCTCGTCACCAGCAATCCGCCGTACCTGCCGAGCGCCCTCGTGCCCGGCCTCGAGCCGGAGGTCTCCCTGCACGAGCCGCGCGCGGCGCTCGACGGCGGGCCCGATGGGCTCGCGCTCATCAGGAGAATCGTCGCCACTGCCCAGGGCGCCTTGGGCCCCGCTGGGATGCTCGTCCTCGAGACTGCGGGCGGCGCCCAGGCCGCGAGCGTCGCGGACCTCTTGCGGGCGGCCGGATATCGCGACGTCGCCACGCGCGCGGACCTCGCCGGCGTGGACCGGTTCGTCGCGGGCAAGCGCTGATGCCGGCGCGGCTCGAGATCGAGGGAGGCGTCCCCCTGCGCGGCTCGGTCAGGGTGAGCGCGGCCAAGAACGCGGCGCTCCCCGCGCTGGCCGCCGCGCTCCTGACGCCCGAGCCGGTGGTCCTCACGAACGCGCCCGCCCTCGCCGACGTGCGTACGATGGCGAAGCTCCTCGAGACGCTCGGCGGCACGGTCGTCCACGAGGGCGGCGAGCTCCGGGCACGCGTCCCTCGCGTCACGAACGACCTGGCGCCCTACGAGCTGGTCTCGACGATGCGCGCGTCGGTCCTCGTGCTCGGCCCGCTCGTCGCGCGTCACGGCTCGGCGCGCGTGGCGCTGCCCGGCGGGTGCGCGATCGGCGTCAGGCCGATCGACCAGCACCTGAAGGGCCTCGCCAGGCTCGGCGCCGAGGTGACGATCGAGAACGGCTACGTGATCGCGCGCGCGAGCCGCCTCAAGGGCGCCAGGATCGCGACCGATCTGGTGACGGTCACGGGGACCGAGAACCTCATGATGGCGGCCGCGCTCGCCGAGGGCACGACCGTGATCGAGAACGCGGCGTGCGAGCCCGAGGTGAGCGACCTCGCGGCGCTGCTCAACCGGATGGGCGCGCGGATCCACGGCGCGGGGACGGCGCGCCTCGAGATCCAGGGCGTCGCCGAGCTCGCGGGCGCGACCCACCGGATCGTCGCCGACCGCATCGAGGCGGGCACGCTCATCGTGGCGGGCGCGATCACGCGCGGTGACGTCACGGTCACGGACCTCGTGCCCGACCACCTCGCGTCGGTGCTCTCGAAGCTTGAGGAGATCGGGGTGGCGCTCGAGGTCGGTCCGACGTCGGTGCGCGTGCGCGGGCCCGAGCGGCCGCGCGCCGCCGACGTGACGACCAGCCCATTTCCGGGGTTCCCGACCGACATGCAGGCGCAGGTCATGACGCTGCTGGGGCTCGCCGACGGACAGTCGCGCGTGACGGAGACGATCTTCGAGAACCGCTTCATGCACGTGGCCGAGCTCGCCCGGATGGGCGCGCGCATCGCGACGGACGGCTCGATCGCGGTCATCCGCGGCGTCCCCGCCTACCAGGGGGCGCCCGTGATGGCCTCCGACCTCCGCGCCTCCGCGGCGCTCGTGCTCGCCGGCCTCGCGGCGCACGGCCAGACGGTCGTGTCGCGCGTCTACCACCTGGACCGCGGATACGAGCGCCTCGAGGCGAAGCTGGGCGCGCTCGGCGCCCGGATCACGCGGCGGCCGTGAAAGAGCTCCTGACGCTCGCGCTGCCCAAGGGCCGGCTGCTCGACCCTGCCCTCGCGCTGCTCCGCGAGCTCGGCGTCGAGGGGATCGACGCCGATTCGCGGAAGCTCATCTTCACCGACCCGGCGCGCGACCTCCGGGTGCTGCTGCTCAAGCCCGCCGACATTCCCGCGTACGTGATCTATGGGGCCGCCGACCTGGGCATCGTCGGGAAGGACATCCTGCTCGAGCAGGAGCCGGACGTCTACGAGCCGCTCGACCTGGGCTTCGGCTTCTGCCGACTCGTCGTCGCCGAGCCGCGCGAGCTGTGGGAGCGCGACGACCCGGCGAAGTGGTCGTGGGTGCGCGTGGCGACGAAGTACCCGCGGCTCGCCGAGGAGTACTTCTCGAACCGCGGCGTGCAGGTGGAGATCGTCCGCCTCGACGGCTCGATCGAGCTCGCGCCGCTCGTCGGCCTGGCCGAGCGGATCGTCGACCTCGTCCAGTCGGGAGAGACGCTCCGGGCGAACGGCCTCGTGGAGGTCGCCGAGATCACACAGTCGACCGCGCGGGTCATCGTCAATCGCGCCTCGATGAAGATCGAGCACGCGCGCGTGACCGGCCTGATCGACGAGATGCGGGTCGCCGGGAGCCGGCCCGCGGCATCACCGGGAACGCCGCGGCCGGCACGGCCATGATCCGGACGCTCGACGCCCGCGCGCTCGGGTTCGACGCCGTCGTCAGGGCGCTCGAGCGTCCGCCGGATGCGGTGGCGCCCGAGATCCACCGGGCGGTCGACGAGATCCTCGCCGCCGTGCGGGCGCGCGGGGACGAGGCCCTGCTCGAGTACACGGCGCGCTTCGACGCCTTCCGTCCGCCGGCGGCGGCCGGGCTCGCGATCGCGCCGGCCGAGTTCGAGACGGCGGCGTCCCGGCTCGCGCCCGGCGTCGCGCCCGCGCTCGCGTATGCCGCGGAGCGGATCGAGCGCTATCACGCGGCCGCCGCGCCGAAGTCGTGGCGCATGACCGACGAGCACGGGTCGGTCCTCGGTCAGGAGGTCCGGCCGCTCGACCGCGTCGGCATCTACGTCCCGGGCGGGCGCGCCGCGTACCCGTCCACGGTGCTGATGACCGCTGTGCCCGCGCGCGTCGCGGGCGTGCGGGAGATCGTGCTCGTGACGCCGCCGGGGCCCGGTGGCTGCATCGAGCCGGCGGTGCTCGCGGCGGCGAAGATCGCGGGCGTCACGGAGGGCTGGCGCATCGGAGGCGCCCAGGCGGTGGCGGCGCTCGCGTACGGGACGGCGGCGATCCGCCGGGTCGACAAGATCGTCGGACCCGGGAACATCTACGTCGCGCTCGCGAAGGCGCGGGTCTTCGGCGAGGTCGGCATCGACATGGTGGCCGGGCCGAGCGAGGTCATCGTGGTCGCCGACGGCGCGGCGGACCCCGCCTGGGTGGCCGCCGACCTGCTCGCGCAGGCCGAGCACGATCCGATGGCGCGGGCGCTCTGCATCACGGACTCGGCCGAGCTCCTTCAACGGGTCGCGCGCGCGCTGGAGGGCCGGCTGGCGGCGTTGCCCCGCCGGGACATCGCCGGCCCGGCGCTCGAGGCGAACGGCGCGCTGATCCGGGTCGCGACGCTCGAGGACGCGGTCGAGCTCGCGAACCGCCTGGCGCCGGAGCACCTCGAGCTGATGGTGCGGGTGCCGGCGGCGCTGCTGCCGCGCGTGCGCCACGCCGGCGCGGTCTTCCTCGGCGGCCACACGCCGGAGGTCGTCGGCGACTACGTCGCCGGGCCGAATCACGTGCTGCCGACGGCCGGCACGGCGCGCTTCGCCTCGCCGCTCGGCACGGAGGACTTCGTCAAGCGGTCGAGCGTCATCGAGTACTCGCCGAGCGGGCTCCGGGCGGCGCTGCCGCACCTGCTGGCACTCGCGAGGGTCGAGGGGCTGGCGGGGCACGGGAGCGCGGCGGAGGTGCGGCTCACCTCGGACGGAGGGACCAGCGGATGAGTGCTGCGGGCACGACACGGCAGGCGCGCGTCGAACGCAAGACGAAGGAGACGGAGATCGCGCTCCAGCTCAACCTCGACGGCACCGGCGCCTCGAAGGTGCAGACGCCGATCCCGTTCTTCAGCCACATGCTGGAGGCCTGGTCGAAGCACGGTCTCGTGGACCTCGCCGTCGAGGCGCAGGGCGACGTCGAGGTCGACCAGCACCATACCGTCGAGGACGTCGGCATCGTGCTGGGCCAAGCGATCCGCCAGGCCCTCGGCGACAAGCGGGGGATCGTGCGGTTCGGGACCGCGTTCGTCCCGATGGACGAGACGCTCGTCTCGGCGTCGGTGGACGTGTCGGGGCGGCCGTTCCTCGTCTTCCAGGTGCCGGTCGCACGCGCGCGCGTCTCCAACTTCGATCTCGACCTCCTGCAGGAGTTCTTCCGCGCATTCGCGTTCAACGCCGAGCTCACGCTCCACGTCACGATGCACTACGGCCACAACCTCCACCACATCACGGAGGCGGTCTTCAAAGCCGTCGGGCGCGCGCTCGCCGACGCGACAAGGATCAATCCGCGGATCGCCGGTGTCCTGCCCTCGACGAAGGGGGCCTTGTGAGCGTCCGATGATCGCCATCCTCGACTACGGTCGGGGCAATCTCGGCTCGGTGGAGAAGGCGTTCGTCCGCGTCGGGGTGCCCGCCAGGGTCACGCAGGACGCGCGGGTGGTGGACGAGGCGGACGCCGTGGTGTTGCCCGGCGACGGCGCGTTCCACG
>QHSZ01000088.1 GCA_003220595.1 Candidatus Rokuibacteriota bacterium
TGGCGCCGAGCTCGCGACGGCGACGGCGGTGCGCGCGCTGCGCACGGGTGACTGCTCGCGCGAGGCGCTCGCCGCCTACGAGGTGGCGCGGCGGCGGGCCTTCGCCGGCAAGGCGCGCGTGGCGCGCGCGCTGCAGTTCGTCGTCGCGCGCCGCTCGCTTGCGAACCTCGCCGCGCGGGTGCTCGCGCGTCGCCCGGACGTGCTCGACGTGCTCCTGGGAGTCCTCGGCGACTTCGTCCCTCCGCGCGCCCTCGCGCGCGCGCTCCTCGGCCGCTGAGCCCGCCGCGCGGCGGGCGCGACGCCGCAGTATCATGAGCGTCGCGGGGCGCGCGGCGTGCGCACGCATGCGAGCGCGGACGACGTCCGACCGAGGAGGGAAGCGATGAGTCGCAGCGACAACCTGCCGCGCCGCTTCGCGCGGATCTATACCGCGGCGATTACGGACGTGATGGACGAGCTGGGGCTCCAGCGACAGACGCTGCCGGCCGCGAT
>QHSZ01000157.1 GCA_003220595.1 Candidatus Rokuibacteriota bacterium
GATCTCGAGCTTGCCGCTCGGCAGCTTCCGCACCCGCCCCGGCGTCGCGGGCCCGAGCGGGATGACCAGCGCCTCGCGGTGGACGCCGAGGGCGTCGGTCACCGCGAAGATCGCGTCGATCTCCTTCATCGTGACGACCTCGAGCATCTGGCTCGCCCTCCCTGGTCGCCGGGTCGAGCCGTCCGCGGCCCGCCCCGGCGCGCTGATAGACTAATGAACGCGATGCCCGAACGCGAGAGCGAAAAGATCCGGCTCGGCGTCTCCTCCTGCCTGCTCGGGGCGGCGGTCCGTTACGACGGTGGCCACAAGAAGGACGCGTTTCTGACGGACACACTGGGGCCATTCGTCGAGTGGGTCCCGGTCTGCCCCGAGGTCGATATCGGGCTCGCCGTTCCGCGCGACACGCTCCGGCTGGTCGGTGACAAGCGGGCGCCGCGGCTCGTCGTCGAGAAGACGGGCGAGGACCTGACCGACCGCATGCGGCGCTTTGCGCTGGCCAAGGCCCGCGAGCTGGAGACGCTCGGCCTGCACGGGTACGTGCTGAAGCGCGCCTCGCCCTCCTGCGGCCTGTTCCGCGTTCGCGTCCATCGCCAGAACGGCGTGCCCGGCACCGCCGCCCGGGGGCTCTACGCGCAGACGCTCGTCGAGCGGCTGCCGACCCTCCCCGTCGAGGAGGAGGGGCGGCTCACGGACGCGGCGATCCGGGAGAGCTTCATCGAGCGCGTCTTCGCCGCCGCCCGCTGGCGGAGCTTCGTCGAGCGGACGCCCGGACCCGGCGACCTGGTCCGGTTCCACGCGGCGCAGAAGCTGGCGGTCCTCGCCCACAGCCCGCTGCACTACACGCGGCTCGGGCGTCTCGTCGCCGGCCTGGGCGACGCCGACAGGCATCCGTCGCGCGCGCCCCAGGCGGCGCGCCGGGGGCCGGGGCCCCCTCACGGCGAGACGCTCACGCGATACGGCGCGCTCTTCATGGAGGCGCTCGCCGTGCGGGCGACGCGCGGCCGCCACGCAAACGTGCTGCAGCACCTCGCGGGCTTCTTCAAGCGCGAGCTCGATGCGACCGCACGCGCCGAGCTAGCCGACCTGATCCACGAGTACCGCCGTGGCCTCGTGCCGCTGGTGGTGCCGCTGACGCTGGTGAAGCACTACGTGCGGCGCTTCCGCCCCGCGGATCTCGCCGAGCAGGTCTATCTGAGCCCCCACCCGAAGGAGCTGATGCTCCGGAATCACGTGTAGTACGATGAGGCCCGCCGGCCCCGGGCCGGGGCAGGAGGGCTCCGTGGCGTACGACTACCGCGGCTACTTCGGCGAGATCACCCTCACCCACGATCTCACCACGCGGCCCGACGAGCGGCGGTGGCGCCTCACGCCGCCCCACCGCGACGAGGCGCCGCACGACATCGTCCTCTACCTCGGCTGCAACGTCCTCCGCACCTCGCACATGGTGCAGACGATCACCGCCATCTTCGACCGGCTTGGGCTCGACTACGTGGCCGTCGGCGGCCCCACGTACTGCTGCGGCATCCAGCATCACAAGAACGGCGACACGGCGGCGGCCGACGGGATGAGCCGCCGCACGCTCGAGCTGTTCTCTCGCTACCGGCCGAACGAGGTCGTGATGTGGTGCCCGTCGTGCATCTACTTCTACGACGAGGTCCAGCAGATCCGGCTGCCGTTCCCGTTCCGCCACGCGACCGAATTCCTCGTGGCCCAGCTGCCGCGGCTCACGTTCACGCGCGAGGTGCGAGCGCGCGTCGCGCTCCACCGTCACACGCAGAGCGAGCCGCGCCGCCGCGAGGGGTTGGCGGGACGGCGCCTCCTCGAGGCGGTGCCGGGGCTCGGCTACGTCGAGGTCGAGCCGGAGTCGCGCTTCGGCCGCCTCTGCACGGCCGACGTCCAGGCACAGCTCGGCCTTCCGGCCTGGAACGGCCTGATCCTCGACGAGATCGAGCGCGCCCGCGCCGCGGGGGCCGACACGCTGGCGACGATCTACCACGGCTGCCAGCGCCTCATCTGCGGCTTCGAGGCCGAGCGGCCGATCACGATCGAGCACTATCTCTCGGTCTTCGCGCGCGGGCTCGGGATCGAGTTCGAGGACAAGTACAAGACGTACCGGCTCTCGCGGGACCCCGAGCGCATTCTGGCCGAGACGACTCCCTGCCAGCAGGCGAACAACGTCGATCCCGCGCGAGCCCGGGAGTTCGTCGAGCGGACGTTCGGCCGCCCGGCGGCCCCCGCCGACGCCTCGCCCTCCTGAGGCGCGCGGGCGCGCCTCACCCCACGGCGCCGAGCGCCCGCTCGGCGGCGTCCTCTCCGGCGCGTATGCAATCGGCGATGCCCACGCCGCGATAGGCGCCGCCCGCGAGCCGGAGACCCGGCAGCCCGGCGAGGCGCCGCTCGATCGTCTCGACGCGCGCCAGGTGCCCCACGTGGTACTGCGGCATCGCCGCGGGCCAGCGGAAGAGCCGCGTGAGGACGGGCTCGGCCTTGATCCCCAGCGCCTGGCCGAGCTCGTCGCGCGCCCTGCGGGCCAGCGACGCGTCGTCCAGCTCGAGGATCCGCTCGTCGAGGGCGCCGCCCACGAAGCAGCGCAGCAGCACGTGGCCCGCGGGCGCGCGCCCGGGGTACTTCACGCTCGAGAAGGTGCAGGCGAGGAGGGCCCGCCCCTCGATGCGCGGCACGACGAAGCCGAAGCCGTCGAGCGCGTGCGGGACGTCGGCGTGGCGGTAGCCGAGCGAGATCGTCGCCGACGACGCGTACGGGATCTCGCCCAGGAGCGTCGCGAGCGACGGATCGACGTAGCGGAGCAGCCGCGCCGCGACGTGCGTCTCGGTCGCCAGGATCACACGGTCGGCCGCCATCGGCCCGCTCGCGTCGATGTCGACGCGCCAGGCCTCACCCCGCCGCTCGACGCCGGTCACGGGGTGCTTCACGAGCGCCGCGCCGACGGGCAGCCGCGACGCCAGCGTCGCGACGAGCTCCTCCATCCCTTCCTTGAAGGTCACGAAGAGGCTCCAGCGCGCGCCGCTCGTGCCTGGCTGGGGCGCCGTGCGCGCCGCCCGCCAAAGGGCGAGGAGGATCGAGCGCTCGCGCTTCTCCAGCTCGAGGAAGCGCGGCAACGTCGCGGCGAGGCTCAAGTCATCGGGATCCGCGGTGTAGATGCCCGCGACGAGCGGCTGGGCGACGCGCTCGAGCGCCTCGCGGCCGAGCCGGCGCCGCACGAACGCGCCGAGGCTCTCGTCGTCCGCCCCGCCGCGGGGGAGCACGAGGTCGAGCGCCATCCGGAGCTTCCCCGGCCAGGAGAAGAGGGGCGAGCGCAGGAATGGCGCGAGCCGCGTCGGCCCGAGAAGCTGGAATCCATCGGGCAGCGGGTGGAGCCGGCCGGCGCGCCAGACGTAGACCTTGCGGAACCGATCGTCGGTGCGGGTGAGGCGGTCCTCGACGCCGAGCCGCTTGCAGAGCGCCAGCGCCCAGGGCTTCTCCGAGAGGAACGAGTCGGGCCCCGCCTCGACGAGGAAGCCGCCCATCCGCTCGGTCGCGATCGTGCCGCCGAGCCTCTCGCGCGCCTCGAGCAGCGTCAGCTCGAGCGCGATCCCCCGCTCGCGCGCGAGCTCGACGGCGCGGTGGGCGGCCGCCAGCCCCGCGATCCCCCCGCCGACGACCACCAGTCTCATCGCGCCGTGCTCCGCACGAGGTCGGCGAGCATGGCGATGAACGCAGGGTGAGCGTTGACCGCGGCCGCACGGTGCATGGTGAGGCCGCGCGCCGCCGCGAGCTCGCGCGCCTCGACGTCGAGATCGTACAAGACCTCGACGTGGTCGCAGAGGAAGCCGATCGGCGTCACGACCGCGTGCCGCTCGCCCGCGTCGGCGAGCCGCGCCAGCTCCTCGCCGACGTCGGGGCCGAGCCACGGCTCGCCCGGGCTCCCGCTCCGGCTCTGGTAGGCGAGCGACCAGCGCGTGTGCCCGAGGCGCTCCGCGACCGCGCGCGACGCCGTGGTGAAGTCGGCGACGTACGGCGAGGCGCCCGCCATCGCGACGGGGACGCTGTGCGCCGTGAACACGAGCGGGGTCCGCCCGCGCTCGGCCACCGGGACCCCGGCGAAGGCCGCGCGCGCGCGGTCCGCGACCGCGTCGACGAACTGCGGGTGCGCGAGCCAGGCCCCTGCAAAGGCGACGGCGGGCGCGCCCGCGACGCGCGCCCGCGCGTCGGCGACGTCCTGCTGGTAACGCTCCCACGACGCCTCGGTGCGGAACGCGGAGAGGATGACGCCGACGGCGCGCGTGAGCCCCTTGTCGGCCATCGCGGCGAGCGTGTCGTGCAGGAACGGGTGCCAGTTCCGCATGCCGACGAAGACGGGCAGCGCCGCGCCGCCCGCGGCGAGCTCGGCCTCGAGCGCCCGCGCCTGGGCGAAGGTCAGCTCGTTCAGCGGCGAGCGCCCGCTGGGCATCCGCTCGTAGTGACGCGCCACCTCCAGGAGCCGCTCGGGCGGAATGAGGCGGCCCTGCGCGACGCGCTCGAGGAAGGGGCGGATCTCGTGGGACGCCGTCGGCCCGCCGAAGGCGACCAGGAGAACGGCGTCGAACGCGCTCACCGCCGGTCGCTGAGCTCGTGGACGATGTCCACGAGCGCCTTCACGTGCTCCACCGGCGTCCCGGGGAGGACCCCGTGGCCGAGGTTGAAGATGTGGCCGGGGCGGCCGCCCGCGCGGTCGAGGATGTCTTTCACGCGCTGGCGGATGTAGGGCGGCCCGGCGAGGAGGACCGCGGGGTCGAGGTTCCCCTGCACGGCGACGTCGTGGCCGAGCGTCGCCCACGCCGTGTCGAGGTCGACGCGCCAGTCCAGGCCGATGACGTCGCCGCCCGCCGCGCGCATCAGCGGCAGCAGCGCCGCCGTGCCGGTCCCGAAATGAATCACCGGCGCGCCCGGCGTGAGGGTGCGGATCAGCGCCCGCATGTGGGGCTGGACGAACGCGCGGTAGTCGTCCGGCGCGAGCACGCCCACCCAGGAGTCGAAGAGCTGCACGGCCGCGGCGCCCGCCGCGATCTGGCCGTTGAGGTAGCGCGCGGTCGCGGCGGCGAGGAGCTCCATCAGGCGGTGCCACGCCTCGGGCTCCTCGTACATGAGGCGCTTGGTGTAGAGGTAGTCGCGCGAGGGCCCGCCCTCGACGAGGTATGACGCGACCGTGAACGGCGCGCCGGCGAAGCCGATGAGCGGGACGCGACCCGCGAGCGCCCGCGCGACCCGCCGCGCCGTCTCGAACACGAACGGCACCGCGGCGTCGACGTCGATCGGCCGGAGCGCCGCGATGTCGCGCTCGCTCCGGAGCGGCCGGTGGATCACGGGGCCTTCGCCCTTCTCGAACTCGAGCCCGACGCCGAGCGGCTCGACGATCAGCAGGATGTCGGCGAAGAGGATCGCCGCGTCGACGGAGAGACGCTCGACGGGCTGCAGCGTGACCTCGGCCGCGGCGTCCGGGGTCTTGCAGAGCTCGAGGAAGCCGAGCCGCGCGCGCATCGCGCGGTACTCGGGCAGATAGCGGCCGGCCTGGCGCATGAGCCACACGGGCGTGTACGGGACGGGTTCCCGCCGCACGGCGCGGAGCAACGGTGCATCTGGCGGTGACACGCGAGAGAGCTTATCATCTGGCCCCATGGCGTACATCTCGGGCAAGCAGGCGTTCCTCCAGATCCTGAAGCAGGAAGGCGTCTCGGTCATGTTCGGCAACCCGGGGACGACCGAGCTGCCGTTGATGGACGGCCTCGCGCGCGAGCCCGGGATCCACTACGTCCTGGCCCTCCAGGAGGCGGTCGCGATCGCGATGGCGGACGGCTACGCCCAGGCCGCGGGCGGCCTCGGCGCGGTGAACGTCCACGTCTCGCCGGGCCTCGGGAACGCGATGGGCATGCTCTACGACGCGATGAAATCCGGGGCGCCGCTGCTCCTCACCGCGGGCCAGCACGACCAGGCGTTCAACGTGACCGAGCCGATCCTCTGGTCGGATCTCCCGCCCGTGGCCAAGCCGTTCGTCAAGTGGTCAACCGAGGCGCGCCGGCTCGAGGATCTGCCGCGCATCGTCCACCGCGCCGCGAAGACCGCGCTCGCGCATCCGACGGGGCCCGTGTTCCTCTCGCTCCCGGTGGACGTGCTCAACGCCGAGCGGGACCTGGACCTCGGATCGCCGACGCGCGTCGCGCCCCGCATCGTCGGCGACCGCGCGGCGGTGGCCCGCGCGGCCGCGCTGCTCGCGAAGGCCGAGCGCCCGCTGCTCGTGGCCGGGGACGCTGTCGCCCACGGCGACGCCCTGGCCGAGCTCGTGGAGCTGGCGGAGCTCGTCGGCGCGCCGGTCATGACCGAGGGCGTCGCGAGCACCTGCAGCTTCCCGTTCACGCACCCGCTCTACGCGGGGTCCATGCCGCGCCTCGGGCCGCCGATCCGCGCGCTCCTGATGCGCCACGACCTGCTCTTCTCGGTCGGCGGCGACCTCTTCACGCTCTCCCTGCCCGACGACGTGGACCCGATGCCGCCCGGCCTCGCCGTGGTCCACCTGGACGTGGACCCGTGGGAGCTCGGCAAGAACTACCCGGCCGCCGTCGCGATCCTCGGCGAGCCGAAGGCGACGCTGCCCGAGCTCGCCGAGGCCGTCCGGCGCGCGACCGGCACGCAGGGGCACCCGCAGGCCGCGAAGCGCCGGGACGCGGTGGCCACCGCCTTCGCCGCCGAGCGCGCCGAGCTCGCGCGGCGCGCCGACGCCGAGGCCGCGCGCGTGCCGATCGCGCCGCTCACGCTCGTGCACGAGGTCGCGAAGCACGTCCCCGGCGACGCGGTGATCGTCGACGAGTCCATCTCGTCCTCGCAGGGCGTGCGCCACTTCTTCCGGTGCGCCGACGCCAAGGGCTTCTTCGGCATCCGTGGCGGCGGCATCGGCTGGGGGCTCCCCGCGGCGCTCGGCGTGAAGCTCGCGCTCCCGCACCGCCCGGTGGTCGCCCTCGTGGGCGACGGCAGCGCGATGTACACGAACCAGGCGCTCTGGACCGCGGCGCACGAGTCGCTCGCGGTCGTGTACGTCATCTTCAACAACGCCTCCTACCGGATCCTCAAGCAGCGGACGCGGGCCCTGAAGGGCTTCTCCGCCGAGGACGACCGCTACGTCGCGATGGACCTCGACCGGCCGCTCATCGACTTCATCGGCATGGCGCGGGCGCTCGGCGTGTCGGGCGAGCGCGTCGAGAAGGCGGCCGACGTCGGGGGCGCGCTCGGCCGCGGGCTCGCGAGCGGCGGTCCGTACCTGCTGGACGTGCGCATCGACCCCGCGTTCGCGTGAGTCCACCGAGGAGGCTCCCCATGAAGGCGTTCACGCTCCCGCGCTGGCGGTTCACGAATTGCTGCGGCCACACCTGGGGCCACCCGGTCGAGCCGCGTCCGGCCGTTCCCGGGGGCGCGTCGCGCCGCGACTTCCTCCGCACTGCGGCCACCGGGGTCGCCGGCCTCGCCGCGCTGTCGAGCCTGCCGAAGGCCGCCGCGCAGGTGCGCGTCTTCCCGCCGCCACCGCCGGCCGTGAGCCCGATCGAGGGCCTGATTGACTTCCACAACCACTGCGCGCCCGACGTCTTCGGCCGCGCCGTTGACGACGACGAGATGGCGCAGCTCTACATGGCGCGGAAGATGGAGGCCGTGGTGCTCAAGAACCACGTCGCCCTCACGGCCGACCGCGCGTGGCTCGTGCGCAAGCACAACCCCGGCGTCAAGGCCTTCGGTGGCATCACGCTCAACGGCGCCTCGGGCGGCCTCAACACCGAGGCCGTCCAGTGGATGTGGCGGATGCAGGGGGGCTACGGCCGGATCGTGTGGCTGCCGACCTTCGACGCTGACAACCACGTGAAGCACTTCAAGGACGCGCCCGAGGGCATCAAGGTCGTGGGGTCGGACGGCAAGGCGCTGCCGGCCGTGCGCGAGATCGCGAAGATCTGCGCCCAGCAGAAGCTCGTGCTCTGCACGGGCCACGCCTCGCCCAGCGAGGTGCTGGCGATCGTCGAGGCCGCGCGCGACGCCGGCTGCGACCGGATCGTCGTCACGCACGCCGAGTTCGACGTCGTCAACATGAACGTCGAGCAGATGAAGAAGGTCGCGGCGATGGGCGGAAAGCTGGAGATCGACGCGATGGGGCCGCTCATGGGCCCGCAGGCCCACCTCGGCTGGATGCGCCACTGGCGCCAGGTCACGTACAAGGAATCGGCGGGCCACATCAAGGAAGTCGGCGCCCAGCATTTCGTCCTCGGCACCGACCTCGGCCAGACGGGCAACCCGTCACAGCCCGACGGCTACGCGATGCTCGTCGCGGGGCTCACCGCCGAGGGCATCACGAAGGACCAGATCAAGACGATGGGCCGGGAGGTGCCGGG
>QHSZ01000090.1 GCA_003220595.1 Candidatus Rokuibacteriota bacterium
CGGGGCGGCGCAGCTCGGCAAGCGTCGCCAGCCCGGCGGCGCACGCGATGGCGTTGCCGTTGAATGTCCCGGCCTGCCACACGTAGTCCGGCGTGCCCTCGAGGGCGGCGTCGAAGTGGCGCATGATCGCCTTCGGGCCGGCGACGCACGCGAGCGGGAAGCCGCCCGCGAGAACCTTCCCGAACGCCGCGAGGTCGGGGACGACGCGGTAGAACTCCTGGGCGCCCCCGTAGGCGAAGCGGAAGCCCGTGACGATCTCGTCGAAGACGAGCGGGACCTCGTGGCGCCGCGTCGCCGCGCGGAGGCCCTCGAGAAAGCCCGGCGCGGGCGGGATCGTCCGCTGGTAGGGCTCGAGAAGCACCGCCGCGAGCTCGTCGTGATGGGTGTCGATCAGCGCCTCGGCGGTCCCGAGGTCGTTGTAGGGCGCCACGAGCACCTCGCCCTCGAGCGCGTGCGGGATGCCGGCCGAGTCGGCCATGGGCGCCGGGAACGCCTTCGGCGAGCGCGGGGTCACGCTCATGAGCCCATAGTCGTGGGCGCCGTGGAAGCCACCCTCGAACTTCAGGATCTTCTCGCGCTTGCGGAAGGCGCGCGCCACGCGAAGCGCGAAAAACGTCGCCTCGCTCCCGCTCGACGTGTAGCGCACCTGCTCGGCGCACGGCACCGCCCGCACGATCTCTTCGGCCAACTGGATCGCGGGCTCGTTGAGGAGGAAGTACGAGGTGCCGCGCGCCATCTGGCGCTCGACCGCCGCGACGACGGCCGGATGCGCGTGGCCGAGCAGCATCGGCCCCGAGCCCAGGAGGTAGTCGAGGTACCGGCGGCCGTTCATGTCCCAGAGGTAGGCGCCCCGGCCCTCCTTGACGACGAACTCGAGCCCGGGACCGCTCCGGTGGCTGCCGAGCACGCCGCCGGGCAGCACTTGCGCGGCGCGTCGAATCAGATCGTCCTGGTCGGTCATGCGTGCCTCGCCTCCGTTCGAAGAGTGGAACGATGATACGTGAGAACGCTATCCGGTCAAGAGCACGCCCGAGCCCGGGAGGCCGCCGCGCTTCAGGAGCTCGAGCGCGTGGTTCGCCTCCGGGACGGGCCGGCGCTCGAGGCGCAGCGGTTGCGTCTCGACCGGGGCCTGGACGGCGAGGACCTGGGCGCGCGCGCTCACGCGACGCCGGCGCGAGCCAGCAGCTTCAGCGCGCGCGCCAGGTGCGGCGCGTCGACCATCTGACCCCGGAAGGTGAACGCGTAGACGCCGCGACGCGCGTGCTCCTCGAACGCGGCGACGAGCTCGCGCGCCTCGGCGATCGCTTCCTTCGCCGGCGTGAACACATCGTTGATCACCGGGATCTGGTTGGGGTGGATCGAAATCTTGCCGGTGAACCCCATCGCGACGGCGTCCTCACACTCGCGCCGGAGGCCGGCGAGGTCGGCGATGTCGGTGTACACGGTGTCGAGCGCCTCGACGCCCGCCGCGGCGGCCGCGACGGCGCACATGACGCGCGCGTAGCGGGGGATGTCGAGGTAGCGCCCGTCGGCATCGCGCACGCGGCCGAGGCCCATCGCAGCGCCGAGGTCTTCGACACCCCACGAGACGGCGACGACGCGCGGCGACGCCGCCGCGACCTCGCGGATGTTCAGGAGCCCCTCGGGCGTCTCGGTCGCGATCAGGGTGAGGCGCGTCGAGCCGTGCGGGATGCCGTGGCGCTGCTCGAGCCGTTCGAGCGCTTGGACGATCTCGCGCACATCGCCCGCGTGGCGCGGCTTCGGCACCACGTAGCCGTCGGGTCGCGCCGCGAGCGTCTCCTCCAGGTCGGCGCGGCCGAGCGGGCCCCAGATCGGATTCATGCGCACCCAGCGCTCGCGGCCACCGAACTCACGGCCCCGGAGCCACTCCGCCACGACCGGCCGTGTCGCCGTCTTGCGGTCGGGCGGGACCGCGTCCTCGAGGTCGAGGATGAGGCCGTCGGCCGGGAGCGTGAGGGCCTTGGCGAGCATCCGCTCGTTACCGCCCGGGACGAAGTGGAGCGAGCGCCGGCGGCGGCTCACGCGGTCGTCTTCCGCATCATCGCGTTCCGGCGCGCCACCATCACGACCTCGCCGTGCTGGTTCCGCGCGCGATGCTCGAACGTGACGATGCCCCACTGCGGGCGGGACTTCGACTCGCGCTTGCCGACCACTTCGGTCTCCGCGTAGACGGTGTCGCCGTGGAAGACGGGCTTCGGGAACTCGATCGTGTCGAAACCCAGATTCCCGACGGTAGTGCCCAGCGTCGTCTCGCCGACGGACAGGCCGACGGCAACCCCGAGGGTCAGCAGGCTGTTGACCAGCGGCCGGCCGAACTCGGCCTTGGACGCCGCATGGAAGTCGACGTGCAGCGGCTGCGGGTTCATGGTGAGGCAGGAGAAGAACACGTTGTCGGCCTCGGTGATCGTCCGGCCGGGCTGGTGCTTGAACGTCTGGCCCACCTCGAGCTCGTCGAAGTACTTGCCCGCCATCGGGACCCTCCTCGGTGGCGTGATGGTATATCCGATCCGCGATTGTTGACACGCCCCAAAAAGGGCATGATAGCGTCCCCCACGCGGTGACGCGCGCGGTGGGAGAGGAGCCCTGCATGAACGCCAGACGCTTTCGCCTCGCGGTCACGGCCGCCCTCATGATCCTGTCCCTGCTGGGCACGAGGCCCGCCGTCGCGGACGAGACCTGTCAGTCGCCATTCCTGCCGAAGGTGACCGGGCAGGAGGACTACGTCTACGTCTGGACCCTCGGCGTCGCCGGGGTCGCCGATGGCAACGACAGCCTGGTCACCGTCGATGTGCGCCCGGGGTCGCCGACCTACGGCCGCGTCATCCACCGGGCGCCGGTGCGGGGACGCCACGAAGCCCACCACGCCGGGTTCACGGACGATCGGCGACAGCTCTGGGCGGGCGGGCTCGACGACAGCTACATCTTCGTCTTCGACGTCGCGTCGAACCCGGCCAAGCCTCGCCTCGTGAAGACGATCACCAGCTTCGTCAAGGACACGGGGGGCCTCGTCGGCCCGCACACGTTCTACGCGCTGCCGGGACGCATGCTGATCTCCGCCCTCTCGAACGCGACCGACGGCTCGGGCCGCACCGGCCTCGCCGAATACGGCAACGACGGAAAGTTCATCCGGACGATCTGGATGCCGAAGGAGGCCCCGTACGGCTACGACGTCCGCGTGAACGTCAACCTGAACCGGATGCTCACCTCGTCCTTCGCCGGCAAGAAGAATTACATGCGCGCCTTCGGCGAGCTGACGAAGGATCCGGAGGCCATGAAGGCGTTCGGGGACTCGGTGATCGTGTGGGACTTCCACGCGCGCAAGCCGCTGCAGATCCTCCGCGTGCCCGGGGCGCCGCTCGAGCTCCGCTGGGCGCTCCAGCCCAACCACCACTACGCATTCACCGCGACGGCCCTGACGCATCAGCTCGTCCTGATCTACCTGAAGGAGGACGGCACGTGGGCGACGAAGAACATCGCCGATATCGGCGAGAATATCCCGGTCGACATCAGCCTGGCGCCGGACGACAGCAAGGTCTATGTGAATTCGTTCATGGACGGCACGCTGCGGGTCTACGACGTGTCGAATCCGTTCGAGGGAAAGCTCATCGAGCAGGTCAAGCTGGGTGAGATGGCCAACATGGTGTCGGAGTCGTGGGACGGCAAGCGGATCTACGCCACGAACTCTCTCCTGTCTCAGTGGGACAAGCCCGGGGACTACTGGCTCAAGGCGTACGCCTGGGAGGGCGGCAAGCTGGTCCCCAAGTTCACCACGGACTTCACGGCGGTGGGTCGCGCCCACATCATGAACTTCGGGACGGCGGCACCGATCGTGGCGCGCGGCGCGAACCACATCGCGCAGCGGGCGCGGGCGCGGTGACGCGTCTCCGGCGCTGGCGCCCCCTGTCGAGCCTCGTGCTGCTGGCCGCCCTCGCGGCCGGCCCGACCTCCGCCCACGAGCGCCCGCCAGCCGAGGAGGTCTACATCCAGGGAGACTTCACCCCCAGGTTCACCCCTCCGGCTCCAGGGACCTACGAGCTGCCCGCGATCACACGGGTCGGCTCGTTCCCGGTGCTCGAGCGAGGCCGCGCCCTCCGGACGCAGGCGCTGCTGGCGGGCAAGATCGGCGTCGTGAGCTTCATCTACACGGCCTGCTCGGAGACGCTCGGCTGTCCCCTGGCGAGCGAAGCCATGCGACGGATCCAGCACCAGGTGGCGCACGAGGGCCTGCGGGAGCGCGTCGTGCTGCTCTCGGTGACCTTCGACGACGTGCTCGACCGCGCCTCGCACCTCGACGCGTACGCGCAGCGGTGGGGGGCCGATCGCTCGCTCTGGCACTTCGTGCGGGCGCCATCCGAGCAGAGCCTCGAGGCGATGCTGGCCGGTTTTGGTCAAGACCGGACCAAGCTCTATGACGCGCACGGCCGGTTCACCGGCCGCTATCGGCACACGCTCAAGGTGTTTCTGGTGGACCAGCGCGGCGCCGTTCGGAACATCTACAGCACGGGGTTCCTGGTCCCGCAGGTGGTGATCAACGACATCAAGACGGTGCTCAACGAACGCGGTCCCGACCGCCTCTCCCCGGAGGAGCCACGATGATCTACGAATACCGCGCCTACTACGTCATGCCCGGACGCATGCCCGACATCCAGAAGCGGTTCGCCGAGGTCACGATGAACCTCTTCAAGAAGCACGGCATCCGCGTCGTCGGCTTCTGGGAAACGGTCTTCGGCGAGTCGAACGAGCTCGTCTACATCTGCGCCTACGACGACCTCGCCCATCGGCAGCGCGCGTGGTCCGCGTTCATGGCGGACCCGGAGTGGCTGGCGGCGCGGAAGGCGAGCGAGACGAACGGCCCGCTCGTGGAGCGCGTCGTCAACAAGATCTGGCGGCCGACCAGCTTCTCGCCGCTGCAATGACCTACGACCTGGCGATCGTCGGGGGCGGCATCGTCGGCCTCGCCACCGCGCGCGCCCTCCGCGAGCGGGCACCCGACGCGCGGCTCGTGATCCTCGAGAAGGAGCCGCGCGTGGCCGGCCATCAGACCGGCCACAACTCCGGCGTCATCCACTCGGGGATCTACTACAAGCCGGGCTCGTACAAGGCCAAGCTCACGGTCGAGGGCAAGGGCCTCATGTACCAGTTCTGCGAGAAGCACGGGATCCGCATCGAGCGCTGCGGCAAGGTGATCGTCGCGACGACCGAGGCGGAGCTTCCGCGCTTGCAGACCCTCTACGAGCGCGGGATCGCCAACGGCGTGCCGGTCGAGCCGCTCGAGCCCGCGCGCCTGCGTGAGCTCGAGCCTCACGCGGCGGGGCTCGCCGGGATCCACTCGCCGTCCACCGGGATCGTGGACTACGTCGAGGTCGCCCAGGCCATGGCGCGCGAGCTCACCGGCGCGGGGGTCACGCTCGAGACGAGCGCGCGGGTGACGGCGATCGCGCGCACGGGCGAGGGCGTGGAGATCGCGGCGACCCGGCTCGCGGTGCGGGCCCGGCGGCTCATCAACTGCGCTGGGCTCTACTCGGACGCGATCGCGCGGCTCGCGGGTGCGCGCCCGGACGTGAGGATCATCCCTTTCCGGGGCGAGTACTACATGCTGCGCCCGGAGCGGCGCTCGCTCGTGCGGGGCCTCATCTATCCCGTCCCCGACCCCGAGTTCCCGTTCCTCGGCGTTCATCTCACCCGCACCGTGCACGGCGACGTCGAGGCGGGGCCGAACGCGGTCTTCGCCTTCGCGCGGGAGGGCTACCGTTTCGGCCGCGTGAGTCCCCGCGAGCTCGCCGGCACGCTCGCCTACGCGGGGTTCTGGCGGATGGCGCGCCGCTACTGGCGGACCGGGACCTACGAGATGTATCGCTCGCTGAGCAAGGCGGCCTTCGTCCGGGCGCTCCAGCGCCTGGTGCCCGACCTCCGCCGCAGGGACCTGGCGGCCGGCGGCGCAGGCGTCCGCGCCCAGGCCGTGAGCCCCGACGGCTCGCTCGTGGACGACTTCCGCATCGTCACGGAGCCTCACGCGATCCACGTGCTCAACGCGCCCTCGCCCGCGGCGACCGCATCGCTCGCGATCGGCCGCCACATCGCGGGCCTCGCCACCGAGGCCTTCGGGCTCCGGTAACCGACTGGTTGAATATGGGGGGCCCCCAGCCTAACGGGCGAGCGCGACGCAGATGACGCCCGCCAGGACGATCGAGGCGCCGGCCAGGCGGGGACCGAAGCGCCCCTCACCCAGCCAGAACGTCCCGAGGAACGTCGAGAAGAGGATCGAGAGCTCCCGCGCCGCGACGACGTAGCCGACCTTCGAGAGACGGAAGGCGAAGAGCACGAGCAGATAGCTGGTCAGGTTCATGGTGGACGCGATCAGGATCGTCCGCCAGTTCGCCCTCCACTCACGCGCGAGGGCGGGGCGATCGGCGAGGACGACCGGCGCGAGGAGCGCCGCCATGCCGAGCCCCATGAGCGCGATGTAGGGGACCGGGTCCAGTCGCGCGACGCCCGCCTTGTCCACGAGCGAGTAGGTCGCGATCGTCACGCCCGTCAGGAGCGCCCAGGCGGTGCCGCGGCCGCGCGCCTCCGGCGGAGCGCCGGCTGGCCGCGCCACCAGGCTCAGGCTCACGATCCCCGCCACGACGAGCGTCACGCCGAGCGTCCCGAGCGGCGAGAGCCACTCGTCGAAGACGGCGAGCGCGATCAGCGGTACGAGCGCGACGCCGAGGCCGCGGGCGACCGGATAGACGCGCGAGAAGTCGCCGTGGCGGTAGGCGCGCCCGAGGGCGAAGAAATACACGGCGTGGATCGCGATGGTCGCGAGCACCCACGGCACCGCCGCGGCCGGCACGCCCCCGGCGGGCAGGCGGAAGAGCCCGACGGGCACGAGGGCGACCGAGGCGAGGGCCACCGATGACCACAGAAAGACGAGCTGGTCCTGGGCCCGCTTGGCCAGCGCGTTCCAGATCGCGTGGAGGAGCGCGGCGGCGATGACCAGGGTGAGCGCGCGACCGGACACGCGGCCATCTTAACGGAACTCCCGGTGGTTAAAGGCCGAAAATGCCTCTATTGACAGGGGTTTGGGGACCAGTGTAGACTCCTCCGGCTATGATCACGGTCCCAGCGCGCCGTGTAAAACAGTTCGGCGTCGAGTTCTATGAGGCCGGGCTCTCGGCCAAGGACATCGATCGGCTGGTGAAGTTCGAGGTCCTCGGGTACTCGGGCGGTCCGCGGAGCGAGGAGCCCAAGAAAAAGAGCCGCATGAGCGCGCGCTCGCGCGTGAACTGGGACATGCTCGAGAAACGGATCGGGGAGAGCGAGGCTGCCTATCAGCGGCCCGTCATCCGCCGGAAGATCGACGAGCTCGTGTCCTACTACCGGGAGTGCAAGGACGCGGCGACGCTGCCGGCCATCCCCGGCGCGGTGATCATCACCTCCGAGAAGCGCTTCACCTTCACCCCGGTCGCCGGCCACCACGACCTCGGGCTCCTGCAGATCCCCGAGGAGCACGGCGTCCTGCGCGTGCTCGATGGCCAGCACCGCCTCCTCGCCCTCCACGCGCTCTCGCAGCAGGGCGAGCAGTTCGCCATCGACGTGCCGGCGGTCCTCTTCGACTCTCTCGACGCGCGCCAGATCGTCGAGCTGTTCGTGACGATCAACGCCAAGCACACGCGCCTCAACCCGTCGCACATCATCAGCCTCGCGGGGCGCAAGCTCTACCCCGACCCGAACCAGGCGCTCGCGCACGACGTGATCCGCTCGCTGAACGAGGACGACACCTCCCCGCTCCACGGCGAGATCAAGATGCTCGGCACCGGGCGCGGGCGCGTGAGCCAGGCGCCGCTCGCCGAGGAGATCGTGGACTTCCTCGAGACCGTCGAGAAGCTCGGGAGCGGCGGCAAGATCCAGGAGATCCGCCAGGGCGCCAAGCGCTTCTTCCTCAACTACGTCAAGGCGCTCTCGACCACGTTCCCCGCGGCCTGGGCCGGCCGGAAGTACTCCATCAAGACGGGCGCCGCCCTCCGCGCCTTCATCCGGGCCGCACCCGACGTGATGGCGCGCGCGCGCGAGCTCCGGCGCGACCCGTTCGACCACAACGCGATCCGCGAGGCCGTCAAGCCCTGGGGCGAGCGCCTGCGCGACCGGCGGTTCGAGACCGAGGGCGAGTGGAAGCTGAAGCTCGCCGGCGGCACGCGCGGGACGGTCGAGATCCTCACGCGCGAGCTGCGCGAAGCGCTGCGCTAGCGTTCCGGGCCGGCGGCGGCTCGAACAGGAGCACGCGGCATGAAGCGACTGATCGTGGCTGCCGTCCTCACCCTCTGCGCCGGCACCGTGGTGGCGCAGGGCGACGCCATCCGGAAGCCGCTGCCCGCGACGGTCAAGGCGAAGCTCGGCATGCTCAACGTGCCGGCGCTGTCGCCGCTCTGGCTCCTGCCCGAGTACGCGGCCAAGTACAACATCCAGATCGAGACGGTGATGTTCCAGCGGTTCGCCGACGCGCGGACCGCGCTCGCGTCGGGGGATCTGGACATCACCGCGTTCGGCCCCCAGGACATCACGCTGGCGGTCGCGCAGGGCGCCCAATCGCTCGTGGGCGTGGCCGGCGTGGGCTCGGGGAACGACTGCCTCGTCGTGCGGAAGGGTGAGGACATCCGCGACTGGAAGGATCTCGGCGCCAAGCGGATCGGCATCGGCGCGGGCTCGATCTCGTGGCTCAAGTTCGCCGCCTCGGTCCAGGAGCACGGCGTCGACTACGGCAAGCTGCAGATCACCAACATCGTGGGCGGCGGCGCCAACTACCTCAAGGCGCTCCAGGGCCGGGAGATCGACGTCGCCGTGGTCTGGCAGCCGTTCTGCGCGCAGAGCATCGTCGACGGCTATGCGCAGTACCCGACGCTCGACCACAACCGCTCGAAGACCGTGGGCGGCCTCATCTCCGTGCTGGCCGTGAACCGTGGCTTCATGGACCGGACCCCCGACGCGGTCCAGCGGCTCGTGGTCGCCTATGTGGACGTGCTCACGTACGCCCAGGCCAATCCGCAGCGCTGGTCGAAGATCTACGCCGAGAAGGCAGGCCTCCCTGAGGCGGTCGCCGCCGAATCGATCCGCATCACCCGCCTCGACGCGACGCTCCCGCTCGCCTCGATCACGCGCATCTCGAAGTTCCTCTCCGACAACGGCGTCATCGCGCGCGACGTCTCCGGCGAGATCGCGCGGCACTACACGTATGCGTTCCTGAGCCAGGCGACCGGCAAGTCGGCCGCGGAGCTGGGCCAGAACCAGTAGGCGGGTCGGCGGTGCCGCGACGCGGTCCCTGGTTCGTCCTGCTCCCGCTCGCGCTGCTCTTCCTCTGGCACGCCGCGGTCACGCGCCAGTGGGTCGCGCCCGGGATCATCCCGGCGCCCTCGCAGGTCGCCGAATCCTGGTACCGGTGGATCTTCGGCGCCGCGGGCACGAGCCTCTCGCCCTACTCGGGCACCTGGCTGGCCAACGTGCTCTACTCGTCGCGCCGCGTGCTCCAGGGCTTCCTCATCGCCGCGGCGCTCGGGATCCCGCTCGGCCTCTTCATCGGGTGGAACCGTCTCGTGTCGAACCTGGTCGATCCTTCGATCCAGCTCCTCCGGCCCGTCCCGATCACGGCCTGGCTGCCGTTCTCCATCGCCGTCTTCGGCATCTACGACACGGGCGCGCTCTTCCTCATCGGGCTCGGGGCCTTTTATCCGATCGTCGTGAACACGACCCACGGCGTGCGGGACACGAATCTCTTGCTGCTGCGCGCCGCCCGCATGCTGGGTGCCAGCGAGACCACGATTCTCGGCAAGGTCGTCTTCCCGTCGGCGCTGCCGTCGATCTTCACCGGCCTGCGCCTGGGCATCGGCGTCGCGTGGACGGCCGTGATCGTCGCCGAGATGATCGCGGTGAAGTCCGGGCTCGGCTATGTCCTCTGGGACGCCTATTACGTCGGCCGGATGGACATCTGCGTCGCGACGATGTGCTCGGTGGGGATGCTCGGCTTCCTGTCGGACCGGCTCATCCACGGGGCCTCGCGCATCCTCCTGCGCTGGCGGGCTCTCGAGGCTCATGGCTGAGGCGCGGGGCCCGTCGATCCAGCTCCGCGACGTGTGGAAGGACTTCGTCAAGCGCGGGCGCCGCGTGGAGGCGCTGCAGGCGATCGAGGTCGCCGTCGAGGTGAACGAGTTCGCCGCCCTGCTCGGGCCCTCGGGCTGCGGCAAGTCCACGCTCCTCAACATGGTGGCGGGCTTCGACCGCCCCACGCGCGGCGAGGTCCTCGTGAACGGCGTGCGCGTCGAGCGTCCAGACCCGAGCCGCGCGGTCGTCTTCCAGGAGCCCGCGCTCTTCCCCTGGTACACCGTGCTCGACAACATCACCTTCGGCCCCAAGACGCGGGGCCTCCGGCCCGCGGCCTACCAGCCGCGGGTGGACGCGCTGCTCGAGCAGGTCGGCCTGGAGGGCTTCGAGTCCCACTACCCGGCGGAGCTGTCCGGCGGGATGAAGCAGCGGGTGGGCATCGCGCGCGTGCTCGTGATGGAGCCCCAGGTGCTGCTGATGGACGAGCCCTTCGGAAGCCTCGATGCGCAGACGCGCCTCGTGATGCAGGAGCTCCTGCTGTCCGTGTGGGAGCGCCACCACCAGACGGTGCTCTTCGTCACGCACGACGTGGAGGAGGCGCTCCTCCTCGCGGACAGCGTCTCGGTGATGACCGCCCGCCCCGGCCGGATCAAGAAGCGCATCAGCGTCGAGCTGCCGCGGCCCCGCGCGCTCGAGCTGACGACGTCGGCGGCGTTCAACGACCTCAAGCGCGAGGTGCTGTCGCTGATCCGCGAGGAGAGCCGGCGGGCCGCGGCCCAGAGCGGTGGCTAGACGGCGCCGTCCTTCCTGAGCCCCGTGATCTCCTCGGGCGTGTAGCCGAGCTCGCGCAGGATCTCGTCGGTGTGCTGGCCGTGCGTGGGCGCGGGCCGGCGGATCGCGCCAGGCGTGCGCGAGAGCACGGCCGGGAGCCCCTGCACCTTCATCTCGCCGCGCTCGGGGTGGCGCACCGTCTGCGCCATGCCGAGATGCCGGATCTGCGGGTCCTCGAACACCTGCCTGACGTCGTAGATCGGCCCCGACGGCACGCCCGCCTTGTTCAGCGCCTCGATCCACTCGGCGCTCGTCTTCTTCACCAGGACCCGGTCGAGCTCGGCGTTCAGCTGCTTGCGATTCTTCGAGCGGTCGTGGATCGTCTTGAACCGCGGGTCGTCGACCAGCTCGGGCGCGCCGAGGGCGGTGCAGAGCCGCCGGTACATCGTCTGGCCCGACGCGGCGATGTTGATGTGGCCGTCGGCGGTGGTGAAGACGCCGGTGGGGATGCCCGTGGGGTGATCGTTGCCCGCCTGGGGCGGGATCTCGCCGTCGATCAGCCAGCGCGCCGCCTGGAAGTCGAGCATCGTCACCATCGCCTGCAAGAGCGACGTGTGCACCCACTGTCCCTTGCCCGACCGCTCGCGCTCGAGCAGCGCCACCAGGATGCCCTCGGCGAGGTACATCCCGGCCGTAAGGTCCGCGACGGGAATGCCGACGCGGACGGGCCCCTGCCCCGGCAGGCCGGTGATGGACATGAGCCCGCCCATCCCCTGCGCGATCTGGTCGTAGCCCGGTCGATCGGCGTACGGGCCCGTCTGGCCGAAGCCCGAGATGGAGCCGTAGACCAGCCGTGGGTTGATCCGGCTGAGCGTCTCGTAGTCGATGCCGAGGCGCTTCTTCACGTCCGGGCGGAAGTTCTCGACGACCACGTCGGCACGCGCGACGAGCTTCTTGAGGATCTCGAGGCCACGCGGATGCTTCAGGTCGAGCGTCAGCGCGCGCTTGTTCCGGTGGAGGTTCAGGAAGTCGAAGCCGAGCGCGGTGGAGTCGCCCTCCATCTCCTCGCGCGCCTCCACCTTGATGACGTTGGCGCCCATGTCGGCGAGGCGGCGCACCGCGGTCGGGCCCGAGCGGGCGCGCGTGAGATCGACGACGGTCAGGTGTTCGAGTGGTAGGGGCATCGATGGGCCTCCGGGACTCACTCCCAGGGAAAATTCGCCTTGAGGATCGCGAACGTCTTCGTCCCGCCCGGCAGCTGCGCCGTCACGGTATCGCCGACCTTCTTGCCGATCAGCGTGCGGGCGAGCGGGGCCAGGACCGAGATGCGGCCGCGGGTGGGGTCGGTCTCGTCGGAGCCGACGATCTGGTACCTGACTTCCTTGCGGGCCTCGTCCTCGAGCAGGACGGTGGACCCGAAGGTGACGCGGTCGCCGGAGGTCGGCGGCTCGATGACCTCCGCGGCACCGACCTTCGCCTCGAGGTCCGCGATGCGGCCCTCGATGAAGCTCTGCTTCTCCCGCGCCGCGTGGTACTCCGCGTTCTCGGAGAGGTCCCCGTGCGCCCGCGCCTCCGCGATCGCCTTCGTGATCGCATGGCGCTCGACGCGCTTCAGGTGCTCGAGCTCGTCCTTGAGCTTCTCGTAGCCGGGGCGGGTCATCGGCGTCCGCGGAACCGACATGACCCCTCTAACTTAACACGCGGCGAATCATCCCACGCGCGGCCGGATCCGGCTCGAGACGTCCACCTTCGAGCCGGCACGAGCGCCGGCGAGCCACGACTCCCACGCCTGGCTCTGCTTCTGCGCGAGCACCTCGCCCGTGAACTTCTCGCGCTCGGCCTGGAATCCGCTCATGTCCGCCCCCGCGTGCTCGAGGACCTTCAGCACGTAGTAGCCCTGCGCCGTCTTGACGGGCGCCGTGATCCCGCCCACGGCCGTCTGGAGGGCTTCCACCATCGCGTCCCCGGGCAGCTTGTCCGCGGGCTTCGCGCGCGAGAACCGCGGCGTCTCGCCGGTGTGTGCGCCGGCCTTCTTCGCCGCGGCGGCGAAGTCGGCCTTCGCGTCGGCGGCGAGCTGCCGGGCGCGCTCGAGCCCCACCGCCTCGGCCTTCTGGCGCTTGACGGACGTCGCGACCGCGTCGCGGATCTCGGCGAGCGGCGGCACGCCCGCCGGAAGCGCGGCGAGAGATTTCAGGATGACGAGGCCCGCCGGCGTCCGCACGGGGGGCGAGACGCCGCCGAGCGCCAGCGTGAACGCGGCCTCGGCGAGGGGGTCCCCGCCGCCGGCCGCGGCGGCCCCCGCCGCGCGCGCGAGCGTCGACTCGGCGGCCGTGAGACCGAGCCCCTTGGCCTCGGCCATGAAGTCCTTGGCGGCCTGGAGCTGCGGGCGGACCTCTCCGACTCTCGCCGTCATGGCCCGGTCGGCAGCCTCCAGCTGGAGCCGGTCGCGGATCGGCGCCACGACGTCCTTGAGGGGCTTTCGACCGCCCTCCTTGACGTCGAGCACCTTGATCGCGTGAAAGCCGAACGGCGACCGCACGGGCTCGGGCGAGACCTCGCCCTTCTTCAGCGCGAAGGCCGCGCGCTCGAACTCCGGCACCATCTCGCCCTGGCCGACGAACCCGAGGTCGCCGCCCTTGGGCGCCGAGCCCGGGTCCTCGGACGCCTCCTTCGCGAGCTTGGCGAAGTCCTCGCCCGCCTTCGCGCGGCGGATGACGTCCGCCGCCTTCGCGCGCGCCTTGTCCTCGGCCGCGCTCCCACCCGTCTCGGCGACGCGCGCCAGCACGTGCGCGACGCGCGCCTGCCGGGGCGCGTCGAATTCCTTCGCGTGCTCCGTGTAGTACGCCTGCACGTCGGCGTCGGGCACGGGCTTGAGGAAGTCCCGCTGCGCGAGCGTGACGTACTGCACCCGCCGGCGCTCCGGCTGGCGGAACTCGTCGGGGTGCGCGGCGAGGTGGGCCGTCAGCTCCTGCTCGCTCGCCGTCGTCGCCGCGAGGATGGGTGGAAGCTCGACGAGCGCCCATGCCGCGCGAACCCCCTCGTGGCGGAACGCGTACGCCTGCTCGACCTCGGCCGGCGCCACCTTCACGCCGTTCCGGATCGCGCTCTCCACCTTGGCGCGCGTCAGCTCGCGCCGAACCTCGGCCTCGAAGCTCGTGGCGCTCGTGCCGCGCCGTCGCAGGAACTCCTGATAGCGCCGGAGGACGAAGCGGCCGCCCTCCTGGAAGGCCGGCACCGCGTGGATCTGCGCGTTCAGTTCCTCGTCCGAGACGAGGAGCCCCTCGCGCCGCGCGCGCTGGACGATCAGCGTCTCCTGGACGAGATCGTTGACGACCTGCTGCGGGAGGCCGAGCCGCTCGGCGAGCTCCGACGAGAAGCGGTCGCGGTACATCTGCGCGTAGGCGTCCATGTACGTCTGGTAGCGGTGCTGGAAGCGGTCGAAGGGAATGGTCTCGCCGTTGACCGTGGCGACCGCGTCGCCCGCGGGGCCCTCGCCGCTCATGCCCCTGGTGCCGAAGATGAACAGCGAGCCGATGAAGGCCGCGACCACCAGGAGCAGGCCGACCTGCAAGGACTTTCGGTACCGGCGCATCACGGTGAGCATCGGCGCCCTACGCGTCGGGGTCGAGCGGACGCGCGGCGGGCGGGGGCCCGCCCTCCTCCGGCACCACGCGCCGCGCGGTCGTGATGAACCCGGTGTGCGCGACCATCCGGTGGAACGGCCGGACTGACTGGCCCTCGATGTTCCAGGGCCGGTAGAGCGTCTCGAACGTCTCCACGAGCGCCCAGTGCCTGTCGTGCTGGAGCGCCTCGGCGATCTGGTGGGACTGGATGATCGTCGGCACATAGCAGAGAAAGATCCCGCCCGGACGGAGCACGGCGGCGACCGGCTTCACGAGCTTCCACGGCTCGGGCAGGTCGAGGAGCACGCGGTCCGCGGGCGGCTCCTCCGGGAGCCCGTCCTCGACGGGGCGGAGCCGCACCGCGAGGTTCGTCACCTCGCCGAGGCGCATGTGGATGTTGGCCACGGCCCGCCGCGCGAACTCGTCGCGCTGCTCGTAGGTGATGACGCGCCCGTCGGGCCCGACCGCGCGCAGGAGGGCGAGCGTGAGCGCGCCCGAGCCCGTGCCCGCCTCGATGACGCGGCAGCCCGGGTAGATGTCGGCCCAGAACAGGATCATCGCCAGGTCCTTGGGGTAGATGACCTGCGCACCGCGGGGCATGTCGAGCACGTACTCGCCGAGCGTGGGGCGGAACGCGAGATAGCGGAGGCCCAGCGAGGACCGCACCCAGGTGCCCTCGGGCTGGCCGATGATCGCGTCGTGCGCGATCCAGCCGCGGTCGGAGTGGAACGCCTCCGACTTCCGCAGGAAGATCAGGTGGCGCTTGCCGCGCTGATCGATGAGCAGGACCTGCTCACCGTCCTGGAACGCGCTGCCCTCGTTCACTGGATCTCTTTGTCTCGTGGCGTCGGCAGGAAGCGCGCGGTCGCGAACCCGGCGAGCGGCATGAGCGCGCTCAGTGTGAGCGCCGTCGCCAGGCCCCAGTGGTCGGCGACCCAACCGAGCGCCGTCACGCCGAGACCGCCCGCACCGATCGCGAAGCCGACGATGAGCCCCGACGCCATGCCGGCGTTGCGCGGCAGGTAGGCCTGGCCGAGGACGACCGAGACGGAGAAGCTCGACGTGAGCACGGCGCCGTAGAGGCCGAGCACGACGAAGGCGAGGACGCCGTCCGTGTGGAGGAACAGGAGCCCGAACGGAATCGCCGCGAGGAACACCCACTGCATGAAGGGGCGCGGCCCCCAGCGGTCGGCGAGCGGGCCCGCGACCACCGTGCCGAGCGCGCCCGCGCCGAGGAAGACGAAGAGCAGCGTGCCGACGAGGTGCGGATCCGCCTTGAGGTCGTCCACGTAGTAGAAGGGCACGAACGTCGTGAAGCCGAGCGTCGCCCACGAGCGGACCGCCACGATGAGGATCAGGAGCGCCATCGCCGCCGGCATGTTGACCCCGCGGTCGGCCACGGCCGCCGCCGCGCGCGCGGGCGCCGCCGCGCGATTGATGTGCGGGAGCATCATGAGAATGAGCGCGCCGACGATCAGGGTCGGCACGAGCATGCCGAGCGTGCCGGCGAGCGAGAGTGAGGTGACGAGGGCCGTGGCGAGGGGCGGTCCGAGGGCGAGGCCGACGTTGCCGCCGAGCGAGAACCACGAGAGGGCCGTGGCCTTGCGGTCGCCGGCGACGCCCGTCGCGGTCTTGTAGCCCTCGGGGTGCCACGAGGCGACGCCGAGCCCCATGACGAGCACGAGGCCCAGCACCGTGAGGTACCCGGGCGCGACGCCGACCAGCGCCAGGCCCGCGCCCGAGAGGAACACCGACGCCGGCAGGATCCAGCGCCGCGCGAGCTGGTCGGAGAAATATCCGAAGAGCGGCTGGATCAGCGACGAGGCCAGGTTGCCGACGAGCACGATCGTCGCCGCCTGCGCGTAGCTCCAGCCGTGCGCCGTCCTCAAGAACGGCAGCACCGCCGGGATCGCGCCCTGGTTGAGGTCGATCACGAGATGGCCGAGGGCCAGGAGCGCGATGAGTCGCGTGTGGGGCCGGACGCGATCGAGACGCTCGGCGAACGCGGTGGCGGCCGACGAATCAGCCATGACGTGCCAATGGTACACTACTCGTCGCGGTGGACGCATTCCCCCGGCTCACGATCCGCGAGCTCGGTCACGTCGCGTTCTTCGTCCGTGATCTCGACGCGACGCGCCGCTTCTACCACGAAGTCCTCGGCCTCGCCGAGACCGGCACCGGCAAGGGCGGACGCATCGTCTTCTTCTCCGCGGGCGTCCACCACCACGACGTCTCGTGCGAGCTCGCGCGCGCCGACGGTCCTGGACCGCAGCCGAAGGGCGTGCCCGGCCTCTACCACGTCGCCTTCGCGGTCGGCGCGTCG
Organism: Candidatus Rokuibacteriota bacterium; assembly: GCA_003220595.1. Classification (GTDB taxonomy): domain Bacteria; phylum Methylomirabilota; class Methylomirabilia; order Rokubacteriales; family CSP1-6; genus AR19. The sequence continues at coordinate 16,813 of QHSZ01000090.1, forward strand.
CGCGAGGAGCTCGCCGGCGCGCGCCGCTGGGTGGAGTCGCACGGCCTCGTGCCGTTCGGCGAGACGCCCACGTCGTTCAGCGTGCGCGATCCCGACGGCCACGAGATCGAGCTGTACGTCGACGCCCCGGCGGGGCGCTAGCGCCCCGCCCCTATTCGGCGAGGTCGATGCGCCGCATCGCCAGCGCCGACTCGATCGCCTGCCCGAGCAGTGCTCCGTCGACGGGCTTCTTGAGATAATCGAAGGCGCCGAAGGCGAGCGTCCGCCTCGCGAGCTCGACGTTCGCGCTCTCGCAGACCATGATGACCTTGGCGTCGGGCGCGAGCGCGACGATCGTCGGCAGCACGCCGACGCCCGACAGCCCGGGCATCTCGATATCGAGCAGCACGATGTCGGGGGCGCGCGCGACGACGGCGCGCACACCCGAGGCGCCGTCGGGCGCGAGGCGCACGTCGTAGCCCTTCTGGGCGAGCAACCGCTCGAGGTGCGCGCGCTCCTGCGCCTCGCCCTCCACGAGGAGGATCGAGAGGGGGTCGGCGCGCCGTGGCGCCGGCTCCGCGGGCCGCGGCGGGGGCGCGGGCGGCTCCCCGCGGAGCGCCAGGACGATCTCCGAGGGCGCGAGCGGCTTCGTGAACACCGCGGCCGCGCCGCGGGCGCGCGCCTGCCGGTGGAGCTCCGCGTCCGCGAGCCCCGTCATCACGAGAACGCGGATCCGCGGGTCGAACGCGTGGATCCGCTTGATCGCGTCGAGCCCGCCGAGTCGCGGCATCATGAGATCGAGGAGCACGGCGTCGGGGTGCAGGCGCCGCACCTGCAGGAGCGCCTCGAGGCCGTTCGCCGCCTCCACGATCTCGAAGCCCGACGCGCGCAGGAAGTCGCCGATCACCTCGCGGACGTCCGGCTCGTCGTCCACGATGAGCACCGTGCTCACCGCCACCGTCTCCCTCAGACTCCGAACGCGTCGAGGCCCGTGATGTCGCGGCCGATGATCAGCGTATGGATGTCGTGCGTGCCCTCGTAGGTGTTGACGGTCTCGAGGTTCAGCATGTGGCGGATGATCGGGTGCTCGTCCACGATGCCGGCCGCGCCCAGGATGTCGCGCGCCAGCCGCGCCGTCTCGAGGGCCATCTGCACGTTGTTCATCTTGGCCATCGAGACCTGCTGCGGCCGCGCCGCGCCGAGATCCTTCAGCCGGCCGAGCTGCAGGCACAGGAGCTGCGCCTTGGTGATCTCGGTGAGCATCCAGACGAGCTTCTGCTGCACCAGCTGGAACGAGGCGATCGGCTTGGCGAACTGGACGCGCTGCTGCGCGTACTGGAGCGCCCAGTCGTAGCAGGCCGTCGCCGCGCCGATCGCCCCCCACGCGATGCCGTAGCGCGCCTGGTTCAGGCAGCCCAGCGGGCCGCGCAAACCCTTCACGTGCGGCAGCTCGTTCTCCAGCGGGATGCGGCAGTCCTGGAAGGAGAGCTCGGACGTGATCGAGGCGCGCATCGAGAACTTCCCGTGGATGTCGAGCGTCGAGAAGCCGGGCGTCCCGCGTTCGACGAGGTACCCGTGAATCTCGCCGTCGTCCCCCTTCGCCCAGACGACGGCAAGGTCGGCGATGGAGCCGTTCGTGATCCAGAGCTTCGTCCCGTTGAGCACGTAGCCGTCGCCCTGGCGCCGGGCGCGCGTCTTCATCGAGCCCGGGTCGGAGCCGTGGTCGGGCTCGGTGAGGCCGAAGCAGCCGACCTTCTCCCCCGTGGCGAGCGCCGGCAGCCAGCGCTCCTTCTGAGCGTCGGAGCCGTAGGCGTGGATCGGGTGCATCACGAGCCCGCTCTGGACCGACGCCGCCGACCGGAGCCCCGAGTCGCCCCGCTCGAGCTCCTGCATGATGAGCCCGTAGGCGACGTTGTTGAGCCCGGCGCAGCCGTAGCCCTTCAGCGTCGCGCCGAAGACGCCGAGCTCGCCGAGCTTCGGGAGGAGCTGCACCGGGAAGGTGCCCGCGCGGTGGTGCTCCGTAACGAGCGGGAGGAACTCGGTCTCCACCCAGTCGCGGATCGCGTCCCGGATCATCCGCTCTTCCTCGGAGAGGAGGGCCTCGATCCCGTAGTAGTCGACGCCGCGGAACTTCTCCATGGGTCTAGCCCTTCCGACGCGCCGCCGACAGGGGCACCGTCAGGAGCGTCCCGAGCGCCGTCGTCAGCGTCGCCGCGTGAAAGAAGTGGATCGGGGCGTTCAGACGGAGGAAGCTCGCCGCGACGTCCGGGGGCACCGCGCTCGTCGCCCGGACGACCTGCGCCTCGAGGGCGCCGAACCCCGACGCGTAGTGCGCCACGAGCCAGAGGACGCCCGCCGCCGCCGCGACGGTGGCCAGGCCCCGCGCGCGCCCCGAGGCGAGCGCCAGGACGAGGAACGCGACGACCGCGAGCACCTGGAGACCGCACACCGCATAGAACGCCGTGAGGCCCCCGCGGCCGGCGGTCGCCCGGAACGCGGCGTATGCGAGACCCTGGCCCGGCGCCCCCGACGCCAGGAGCCAGTCGACGAAGCGCCCGAGGATCAGCGCGTGACCGAGCATGAAGCCGCCCACGATCCCCGTGAGGGCGGTCGCCGCGACCCAGCCGGGCCAGTAGAGGCGGGCGGCGAGCGCGGAGGCCACGCTAGAGCCTGATCGGGTTGAAGTCGGTGTCGTAGTCGTACGCGTCCTGGCCCTCGGCCGCCTTGAGGTAGGCGACCGCCGCGTAGGTGAGCGGCGTCGCCGCCGCCTCGTACGCGACCTTCACGGCCCACTGGCCCGCGACGAGCCCCGCCAGCACGCCGCCGGGCACGGTGCCCGCGAACGCGAGCACGACGAAGAGCGCGGTGTCGAGCGCCTGGCCGACGACCGTGGAGCCGAGCGTCCGCGTCCAGAGCCAGCGCCCCCGCGTCAGAACCTTCAGCTTCGCGAGCACGAACGCGTTGGCGAACTCGCCCGCCAGGTAGCCGACGAACGACGCGCCGAGGACGCGCGGCGCCTGGCCGAGGATCTCGTCGTACGCACCCTGGCCCTTCCAGAAGGGCGCGGCTGGGATCGCCCCGCCGAGCCAGATCGCCAGCACCATGAGCGCGTTGCAGGCGAAGCCGAGCCAGATCACGCGCCGCGACGCTGCGTAGCCCCACACCTCGGTGAGGACGTCGCCGAGGACGTACGACAGCGGGAAGATCACGACGCCCGCGGTGAGGATGAGTCCACCGACGCTGATCAGCTTGGTCGCGATCGTGTTGGCCGTCAAGAGACACGTGACGAACAGGACGGCGCACGCGATGAATCGCCAGCTCATGATCGTTCGATCATACTATGGAGCCGCGCCATGCCCGAGCCCCCGAAGGCCATCGTCCTGCTGAGCGGCGGGGTGGACTCCACGACCACGCTCGCCATCGCGAGGTCGCGCGGCTTCGACGTCTACGCGCTCACCTTCCGGTACGGCCAGCGTCACACGGCCGAGATCGAGGCCGCGCAGCGCGTGGCGGCCGCCGTCGGCGTCACCCGGCACGAGGTCATCGTCTTCGACCTGCGGCGGTTCGGCGGCTCGGCGCTCACCGGAGACCTCGCGGTGCCCAAGGGGCGGGCGCTCGAGGAGATGACGCAGGCGATCCCCGCCACCTACGTGCCGGCGCGCAACACGATCTTTCTCTCGTTCGCGCTCGCCTGGGCCGAGACGCTCGGCGCGAGCGATATCTTCATCGGCGTCAATCACTACGACTATTCGGGTTACCCCGACTGCCGTCCGGAGTTCATCGGGGCCTACCAGCGGATGGCCGACCTCGCCACGAAGGCCGGGGTCGAGGGGCGCCAGCGCCTGACGATCCACACGCCGCTCATCCACATGACCAAGGCGGAGATCGTCCGGACGGGCCTCGGGCTCGGTGTGGACTACGCGCTCACCCTCTCCTGCTACGATCCGGCGCCGGAGGGCGCGTGCGGGCGCTGCGACGCCTGCGCGCTCCGCCTGAAGGGCTTCGGGGAAGCCGGCGTGACGGACCCGATCCGCTACCGCTAGACGTTCGTCACGATCGACGGCGGCTCTTCGTTCAGCGCGCGCCGCAGCGCCTGCGCGAGCTCGGCGTCGTGCTCGTGGGTCATCGCGAAGATCCGGCACTGCGCGACTTTTCCAGGCAGGTATTTCAGGATCTCCGTCAGCGGCTCCTCGGAGACGCGCTTCGTGGACGAGTCGTAGACGTAGATCTGGCGGTCGCCCATCTTGAGCGGGTTGAGGGGGCGCGGGTCCTGGAGCGCCATGTCGATCTCGAACGGCACGTCCTTGAGCGCCGGGGGCAGGAAGCTCCGGACACGCCGCTTCACCGTCTCGACGTCGAGGAAGCCCTGGCCCTTGCGGGCCTCGAACTGGTCGAGGACCTCCTCGCTCGCCATCCGCCACTTGAGCTTCCGGTCGAGGATGTGCCGCCACTCGAGGCCCAGGCGCCTCCGGTCCTCGTCGTCCGCGTCGTGCCACTTGCCGACGTCCTCGAGGAGCGTCCACTCCGTGAGGTGGAGGTAGGGGTGCAGCTCCTTCCGGAGATCGTACGGAAACGCGATGCGCATCGTGTCGCGGAAGATCTCCTTCAGGTGGAGGTCGATCCCCCGCGTCGTGCGATGGTAGTAGACGTTGGTGTACATGTAGAAGCGCGCGTTCAGGAACATGGTGAACGCCTGCAGCCCGCTGCGGTCGAGCGTGAGCCCCTTCTCCGAGAAGAACGCGTAGTAGATGATCCGCTCGATGTCGATCGGCCCGATGGCGACGCCGCACATGTACGAGTCGCGGAGGACGTAGTCCATGTTGTCGGCGGTGAAGACGCCCGAGAGGAGCGGCTTCAGGAACGCGAGCCACCGGGGGTGTGACTCGAGCGGCTGCGTGTAGGCCTTCCCCATCAAGTAGCAGATCCACTCCGGGTCGATCGCCTCGCCCGCGTTGAACGCACCGCTCGGGCTGCGGCGCAGGCTCCGGATGACGTCGGCCAGCTCCTCGCGGATGATGCGCTGGCCCACCAGCTCGTGCGTGAGGTCGAAGTCGACGAGGAAGTTGTCGTCGAAGAAGTGGCCGAAGGGGCCGTGGCCCACGTCGTGGAGCATGCCCGCCACGCGCAGGAGCGCCTCGATCAGCGGGCTCGAGGGCGCGTCGGGGAAGATCGCGCGGAGCGAGGGATAGAGCTGCTGCGCGAAGCGCCCCGCCAGATGCATCGCGCCGAGCGAGTGCTGGAAGCGGCTGTGCTCGGCCGCCGGAAACACCCAGCGCGCCGACTGCAGCTGCGGCACGCGGCGCAGGCGCTGGACCCACGGGGTGTCGATCAGGTCCTGCTCGGTCGCCTCGCCCGGGATCCCGCGCGGGCGGGTGTAGAGGATGTACTGGTGGATCGGGTCCGCGATGAGCCCGCGCCCCTCGTAGGTGTCGACCGCGCCCCTCATCGCGCGCCGTACTGCTTCGCGTAGTACGCGCGGAACTCGCCCGACTTCAGCGGCCGCCACCACGCCTCGCGCGCCCGATACCAGGCCACGGTCGTGGCGAGCGCGTCGCCGAACTTGTGGCGCGGCGCCCAGCCGAGCTGCTGGACCTTCTTCGCGTCGAGCGAGTAGCGGCGGTCGTGGCCCGGCCGGTCCTTCACCGGCGTGATCAGCGTCTCGGGCTTGCCCGCGAGCTTCAGGATCTGGCGCGTGAGCACGATGTTCTCGACCTCGTGGCCGCCGCCGATGTTGTAGACCTCGCCCTCCTTCCCCTTGCGCAGGACGAGGTCGATCGCCGCGCAGTTGTCGAGCACGTAGAGCCAGTCGCGCACGTTCTTGCCGTCGCCGTAGAGCGGGAGCGGCTGGTCGTCGACCGCGTTCGTGATGAAGAGCGGGATCACCTTCTCCGGGTACTGGTACGGCCCGAAGTTGTTGGACGAGCGCGTGATGACGACCGGTGTCTTGTGCGTCTGCCAGTAGGCGAGCGCCAGGAGGTCGCCGCCCGCCTTCGACGCCGAGTACGGGTTGGACGGCCGCAGGGGGTCGCTCTCGCGCGACGAGCCGCGCTCGACGCTCCCGTAGACCTCGTCGGTCGAGATATGCAGGAGCCTCGGGATCTTGAGCTCCCGCACGGCCTCCAGGAGCGTGAAGACGCCGAAGACGTCCGTCCGGAGGAACTCGTCCGGCTCCATCAGCGAGCGATCGACGTGCGTGCACGCCGCCATGTTGACGACCGCGTCCACGCCCTTCAGCGCGTCCCGCACGACCGTCGCGTCGCAGATGTCGCCCTGGACGAAGCGGTAGCGCGGGTCGTGCGCGACGTCCTCGAGATTCGCCGGGTTGCCCGCGTAGGTCAGCTTGTCGAGGTTGACGACCGAGTCCTCGGGGTGGGCCGCGAGGACGTGCCGGACGAAATTGGAGCCGATGAAGCCCGCCCCGCCGGTGACGAGCAGCTTCACGGGTTATCCGCGGACGACGTCCCAGACGTCCCGGCCGGCGTAGTCCCACGGCAGGCGGCCCTCGTCGCACGCGGCAGGCTCCGACGCGAACTGGACGTCGGTGAAGTAGATGATGCGCCCCGGCGCCGTCCCCACGTTGCGCACGCCGTGGGCGACGCCCGGCGGGATCCGCAGCATCCGCGTCGCGCCGGCGCCGAGCACGAGCCGGAGCTTCGTCCCCTCCGTCTTGCCACCCTGCCGCACGTCCACCAGGACCACCAGCATGCGGTCTCCGGGCGGCACGAACCAGATGTCGGTCTGCCGGAGGTGGACGTGAAACGCCTTGATCGCGCCCGGCTCCACCTCGCTGTAGTTGACCTGCCGCAGCGTGAAGCCCGCGAACGCCTGCGGACGGCCGTCGGCGAGCCGCGCGAGCTCCGTCATGGTCCCGCCGTCGTCGGAAAACCGCTTGAGCTCGACCAGCTCGACGCCGTCGATGGACGGCCCCGGCCCGTACGACTGGACGTGAAAGGCGCGCTTCGCGTCGGGGGTGAGGTCCATCGACCGATCTTACGGCTCGGACTCGATCAGGCGCAACAGGTACTGGCCATAGGAGTTGTCCTTCATCGAGCGCGCGAGACGCGCGACGTCCGCGGCCGTGATGTAGCCCATGCGGTAGGCGATCTCCTCGACGCACGCGACCATGAGCCCCTGCCGGTCCTCGATCGTCTGGATGAACGTCGCGGCCTGCAGCAGCGCCTCGTGCGTCCCCGTGTCGAGCCACGCGATACCGCGGCCGATCTTCTCGACCTGGAGCTGGCCGCGCCGGAGGTACGCACCGTTCACGTCGGTGATCTCGAGCTCGCCACGCGCCGAGGGCCGGAGACCCGCGGCGATCTCCACGACCTGGTTGTCGTAGAAGTAGAGACCGGTGACCGCGTATGGCGAGCGCGGCTTGGCGGGCTTTTCTTCGAGACCGACCGCCTTGCCCGTCGCGTCGAACTCGACGACGCCGTAGCGCTCGGGATCGCGCACCCAGTACGCGAACACCGTCGCGCCCCGGCCCCGCTCGGCGGCGTGCTTCAGGTACTCGGGGAACCCGTGGCCGTAGAACACGTTGTCGCCGAGCGCGAGGGCGACGCGGTCGTCGCCGATGAAGCGCCGCCCGATGATGAAGGCCTGCGCGATGCCCTCGGGCTTGGGCTGGACCTCGTACGCGATGCGGAGCCCGAGCTGGCTCCCGTCGCCCAGGAGGCGCTGGAACGCGGTCTGGTCCTGCGGGCTCGTGATGACGAGGATCGTTCGGATCCCGGCGAGCATCAGAGAGGAGAGGGGGTAGTAGATCATCGGCTTGTTGTAGACGGGCACGAGCTGCTTGCTCATCGCGAGGGTCAGCGGGTAGAGCCGGGTGCCGGAGCCCCCGGCGAGGATGACGCCCTTGATGGAATTCGCCATGGATTTTTGAGAGTATAGCAATATCGACCCATGAAGACGCTCAAGGAGATGCTCGCCGAGGCCCGACAGGTCGTCCCCGAGGAGGGGCCGGCGGACCTCCAGCGTCGTCTGCAGTCGGGCGACAAGGTCGTGGTCATCGACGTCCGGGACCCGGACGAGTACCGCGACGGCCATCTCGAGGCCGCGACGAACATCAGCCGCGGGTTCCTCGAGTTCAGGGTCGGCACGGCGGTCACGGATCCGAGCACGCCGGTCGTCCTCTACTGCCAGACGGGCCTGCGCTCGCTGCTCGCCGCGAAGGCGCTCAAGGAGCTCGGCTACCAGAACGTCATCAACCTCCAGGGCGGGTTCCAGAAGTGGACGCAGTCGGGGCTTCCCGTCGTCAAGGACGTCCCGATGAACGCCGATCAGATCCAGCGCTACAGCCGGCACTTCCTGCTTCCGCAGGTCGGCGACAAGGGACAGCGCAAGCTCCTCCGCGCGAAGGTGCTGCTGATCGGCGCGGGCGGGCTCGGCTCGCCGACGGCGCTCTACCTCGCGGCGGCGGGTGTCGGCACGCTCGGGCTGATGGACGGCGACGTCGTGGACATCACCAACCTCCAGCGGCAGGTGCTCCACACGACGGCCGACATCGGCAAGCCCAAGGTCGAATCGGGCACGCGCACGCTGAAGGCGCTCAACCCGGACGTCCACGTGATCCCGCTCCCGATGCGGATCACCGTCGACAACGTCATGGACGTGATCAAGGACTACGACCTCATCGTCGACGGCTCGGACAACTTCGAGACACGCTACCTCGTCAACGACGCGTGCTTCCTCGCGGGCAAGACCAACGTCCACGGCTCGATCTTCCAGTTCGAGGGCATGGCGACGGTCTTCGCGCCGAACGAGGGTCCCTGCTACCGCTGCCTCTACCCGACGCCGCCCCCGCCGGGCCTCGTCCCGTCCTGAAGCGAGGCCGGTGTCCTGGGCGTGCTCCCAGGCGTGATCGGGCTGGTGCAGGCGACCGAGACGGTGAAGCTCCTGCTCGGGATCGGCGAGCCCCTGATCGCGCGGCTCCTCACCTACGACGCGCTCGGCATGCGCTTCCGCGAGGTGAAGCTGCGCCGCGACCCCAAGTGCCCGCTCTGCGGCACGTCGCCCACGATCACGGATCTGTCGATCCACCGGAACGGCGCAGGGGGCGCGTGCGAGATCGCTCCCGACGGCCGCCGCGAGCCGGCGGTCGCGGCACCGGCCGCCAAGGCCGGCGGCTGAGCGCCGGCACCCCGTCCCTTCCCGCCGGGACGCAATGACGCCCCGCGAGCCTGGCTCAGGCCACCCACGGTGCACGCCGGTCTCGCGGACCCCGGTCCAATGACCCGCTCCCTCGGCCCGTCGCTCCCGCCCGCCCTCGTCGAGCGCTTCTCCCAGCGCGACCTCGCCCGACGCCTCGGGGTGGCCCTCCCCTTCGTCACCGTGGACCGCGACGGGCGGCCCCACCCGATGCTCCTCTCCTACCTGGAGCTGCGCGCCTACGACGCGGGCACGCTGGGCCTCGTGATCGGCGCGCGGAGCCGGAGCGCGACCAACCTCGCGGAGCGCAGGAAGGGGACGCTTCTGGTGGTCGAGCCGGACGTGTCGGCGTACGTCAAGCTCGCCACGGTCGACGGGCCGCTGCCGGTCGCGGCGGCCGATGGGCTCGAGCTGGGCTACTTCCTGCTCGCCGTCGAGGACGTGCTCGAGGACGCGGCCGCCGACTGGGAAGGCGGGATGCGGATCACGGGCGCGATGCGCTACGAGCCGGCGCCGCGGCTCGACGAGGCGTGGGCGAGCGCGACGCTCGCCGCGCTCGCCGCGCCGCGGGCGCGCGCCTAGCCTACTTCGGCGCCTCGGGCGCCGGCGCCTCTGGCTGCGGCGCGTCCGGCCCGAGGGGCGGCCGCTGCGGAGGCTCGCGGCGCGGGGGCGCGCCCGGCGGCCGCTCCCGCTCCTGGTAGAGGCCGATCGTCACCTCCACCTCGGTCTCGCGCCCGGCGCGCACGAGCGCCACGCGGACCTTCTTGCCGACGGGGGTCGAGGAGACGACGCGCTGCAGGTCGCGCGGGCCCGCGAGCGTCGTGCCGTCGATGCCGACGATCACGTCGTCGGCGCGGACGCCCCCCTGGTCGGCCGGCTCGCCGGGCATCACGGCGCGGACCAGCACGCCGCGCGGCTCGCGGAGCTTCAGACGGTCGACGTCCTCCTCGGTGACCTCGGCGATCGAGACGCCGAGCCAGCCCCACTCGACCTTGCCCTTGCTGGCGAGCTGCGGGAGCAGGAGCTTCACGAGGGTCGAGGGGATCGCGAAGCCGATCGAGCCGTTGCGGGCGGCCATGCTGTTGACGCCGACCACTTCGCCCGCCATGTTCACGAGCGGCCCGCCCGAGTTGCCGGGGTTGATCGCGGCGTCCGTCTGGATGAAGTCGAATCCGGGCGACGCCACCATGAGTGGCGCGCCCTTGCGGCTCACGATCCCGAGCGACACGCTCTGCTCGAGGCCGAACGGGTGGCCGAGCGCCAGCACGAACTCGCCGACGCGCAGCCGGTTCGAGTCGCCGACGGGCAGGACGGCGAGCTCCGTGGCGCCGGTGATGCGGACGAGCGCGAGGTCGACACGGCTGTCGAGGCCGACGAGCGTGCCCGCGAACCGGCGACCGTCGGCCAGGCGCACCTGGATCTGGTCGGCGCCGCTCACCACGTGGGCGTTCGTGACGACGAGCCCGCTCGGGTCCACGATGAACCCTGAACCGGTGCTGCGCTGCTCGCCGGGGTCCTCGCGCGCCTCCTCCGACTGCGCACCGCGGCGGACGCGCACGTGCACGAGGCCCGACTTCATGCGCTCCGCCAGGTCGGCGAGCGCCGTGTTGAACCGGACGATCTCCGGCGCCGCGACCGCGCCGGGGTTCTCCGTCCAGCCGACGGTCCTCCCCCCGGTGCCGGCGCAGCCCGCGGTCAGCGCCGCGACGAGCAGCAGGGTCAGGAGCGTGGTCGGTCGGGGCCTCGTCATCCGGATCCTCCTCGAAAAGAATCGCTGCTCAAGTATACGCGCGAGCACCCTAGCGGCCCGCCTCCCGCACGAGGTGGGGGAGCTCCGGGATCAAGAGCTTCTCGAGGGCGAGCCGGCAGGCGTTGGGCGAGCCCGGGAGCGAGACGACGATCCGACCCGCGTGGATCCCCAGCTGCGCGCGCGAGAGCATGGCCGCCGCGCCCACCTCCTGGTACGAGAGCATGCGGAAGAGCTCGCCGAAGCCGGGCAGGCGCTTGTCGAGCAGCGCCTCGACCGCGTCGAACGTGGAGTCACGCGACGTGATGCCCGTGCCGCCGGTCATGATCACGGCCTGCACCCGCGCGTCGCCGCACGCCTCGCGCACGACGCGCTGGACGTCGGCGGGCTCGTCGCGCACGAGCGTCGAGCCCGCCACGCGGTGGCCGGCGGCGGCGAGGAGCTCGCGGATTGCGCCGCCGCTGGTGTCGGTCTCGGGCGTCTTCGTGTCCGAGATCGTCACGACCCAGCAGCCGACGGACGTGGGCGCGTGGGCCTTGTGCTCGCGGGGCGTGGCCGCGACGTCGCTCATGGGCCTCGCTCAGCGGGCCGGCCATACGCGCGATCCAGCAGCTCGACGAGGTGCAGGACCTGGACCTCCGCCCCCCGCGCACGAAGCCCCGCCTGGATCTGGAGGATGCAGCCCGGGTTCGCGGTGACGACCGCCTCGGCGCCGGTCTCGAGGACGTGGCGGATCTTACGCTCGAGCAGCCGGCCGGCCATCTCGGGCTGGGTGAGGTTGTAGATGCCCGCCGAGCCGCAGCACCAGTCCGACTCGACGAGATCCACGACGCTGAGCCCCGGGATCTGCGCGAGGAGCTGGCGCGGCTCCTTGCGGATCTTCTGCCCGTGCACCACGTGGCAGGGATCATGGTAGGTGACCCGCAGCGCGACGGGGCTGAGCGGTGGGACGAGGGGCGCCTTGGCCAGGAATTCCGAGAGGTCCTGGACCGACGCGGCGAAACGCCTCGCGCGCTCGGCCCAGGCGGGGTCGCCGTCGAGCAGCGCGCCGTACCCCTTCATGTGAGCGCCGCAGCCCGAGGTGTTGACGATCACGGCGTCGGCGCGCGCCGCCTCGAACGTCTCGATCGTCCGCCGCGACATCTCGAGGGCGCGCGCGTGGTCGCCGCCGTGGGCGTTGAGCGCGCCACAGCAGCCCTGGCCCTCCGGGACGATGACGTCGCAGCCGTTCTTCGCCAGGACGCGCGCCGTCGCCCGGTTGTGGGCGCCGAAGACCACCGACTGGACGCAGCCCGTCAGCAGCGCGACGCGCGCGCGCCGGGCGCCCTCCGCCATGACGTAGGACGGCAGCGGCGCGCGCTCGTGCCGCGGCGGCAGCGAGGGCAGGAGCGCCTCCCACGCGGGAAGCGTCCCCGGCAGGAGCCGGACGAGGCGGCTCCGGCGGACGAGCGCCTGGAGCCCGCTCACCTGGTAGAGCCTGAGCGCCGTCGCTGCGAGCCTCAGTGCCCACGGGCGTCCGAGCAGGAGCCCGAAGTTGAGCCAGCGGAAGAGGCGGCGCGCGGGCGAGCCCGGCCGCGCGTGCTCGATCTCGGCCTTCGCCGCCTCGATGAGCCTGCCGTAGGGCACGCCCGCCGGGCAGACCGTCTCGCAGGCGCGGCAGTCGAGGCACAGGGAGAGGTGCTGCACCGTCGTGTCGGTGAGCGCCGTGCGCCCCTCGGCGAGCGCCTTGATGAGGAAGATCCGCCCCCGCGGCGAGTCCATCTCCGTGCCGAGCTCAGCGAACGTGGGGCAGGAGGCCAGGCAGAGCCCGCAGTGGACGCACTGGTTCACGCCCTCGACGGACAGCCCGTGCAGGACCAGCGGGCCCGTGGCCGTTCGGCGCGCGTCCTCGACGATATGCGCCATGCGCGGCCCCGCTAGATACCGGCCACGAAGCGGCCGGGATTCAGGATGCGCTTCGGATCGAGCTGCGCCTTGATGCGCTGCATGACACGGCCCGCCGCGCCCGGGTCGTCCCAGACGGGCACCTGCGATTTCACCGCGAGCGGCGCCCGCTCGAGGGTCGCATGACCGCCCCCCGCGCGCGCCATCTCGCGCCACTCGCTGAGCACACCGCAGACCGGGCCCGGCTCGCGCGGCTCCCTGTCCGAGACGAGCGCCGCGCTGACGACGCCGACCCCGGCGTGCGCCGCCCACGCCGTCTGGAACCCGCGGGCGCGCGCGACGCCGGCGCCCTGCTCCATCAGCTCGGCGACCTGCGCCGGCACGACGTCGAAGGACATGACCGCCGTAGCCACCGGAAATGCGTCCCGCACCGCGGCGGCGAGCCGCGGCCAGGCCGCACTCGACAGCGGTGTTGCGTCGCGGCCGCCATGGGGCGCCGCGAGCCGCGCAAGCTCCGCGCACTGCCACTCGACCTGCTCCGGAAGCCCGTCGAACCCCACGACCAGCACCGCTCCGGCCGCGAGGCCAAGCGCGCCCCCGGCCTCTCCGGCGCCCAGGGCCGCCGCCGCGGTGGGGTCGAGGAGCTCAACGGCGTTCGGGATCAGATCCGATGCGAGCAGCGCGCGGACGGCCGCCGCCGCGTCCTTGAGCCGCGCGAAGCGCAGCGCGACGAGGCGCTCGGCCTCGGGCACGGGGCGGAGCTTGAGCGTCGCCTCGACGATCACGCCGAGCGTCCCGTACGAGCCGATGAAGAGCTTGGGCAGGTCATACCCGGCGACGTTCTTCACGACCTTGCCGCCACCCTTGACGACGGCGGCGTCAGCGGTGACGACCGTGACGCCGATGAGGAGATCGCGCGCCGTCCCGTAGAGATGGCGCCGCGGTCCCGCGGCGTTCGCCGCGAGCACGCCCCCGAGCGTGGCGCGCTCGGCGTCCGCGGGATCGAGCGAGAGCCACTGCCCGCGGTTGCCGAGCGCCGCCTGCAGCTCGGCGATGGTCACGCCCGACTCGACGGTGACCGTGAGGTCACCCGGCTCGTGCTCGACGAGCCGCGCGAGGCGGCGAAGCCCGAGCACCACGCCCGCGCGCGCCGCTGGCATCCCGACGGAGGCCGCGGTGCCACCGCCCCAGGGCACGACGGGCACCTCCGCCTGCCCGCAGAGGGCGATCACGGCGGCGACCTCCTCGAGCGCGCCGGGGAACACGGCCGCCTCGGGCGTCCGGCCGTCGACGACGTAGGGCGAGAGCTCGACGCCGGTCAGGACGTTGGCAGGACCGATCACAGCGCGGAGCCGCTCGAGCAGCGCGTCCTGCACGCGGCGCGCGACGCCCGCGCTAGAAGCGCTGGGCGAGGCCCTTGGCCTCGATCGCGTGAGGCGTGTAGGCGACGGGGCCGACCTCGACACACGACTTCTTGGTGGGGAAGACCTTCCCGGGGTTGCAGAGCCCCGTGGGGTTGAAGGCGTTCTTGAGCCGCTGCATCACCGCCAGGTCGGCGGCAGAGAAGATGAAGGGCATGAAGTCGGCCTTCTCGAGCCCGATGCCGTGCTCGCCCGAGATCGAGCCGCCGACCTCGGCGCAGACCTTCATGATCTCGGCGCCAGCCTCTACGACGCGCGCCTCCGCACCGGGCACGCGCGGATCGTAGAGGATGTTCGGGTGCAGGTTGCCGTCGCCTGCATGGAAGACGTTGCCGACGCGCAGGCCGTGGGCGGCGACGATCTCGTTCACGCGGCGGAGCACGTACGGGAGCTTCGTTCGCGGAATGACGCCGTCCATCACCATGTACGCCGGTGAGACGCGGCCGAAGGCGCCGAAGGCCGACTTCCGCCCCTTCCAGAGAAGCGCCCGCTCGGCCTCGTCGCGCGCGGTGCGCACCTCGCGGGCGCCCGCGTCGCGGCACGCTTGCACGATGCGCTCGGTCTGCGCGTCCATGCCGACCCGGAGCCCGTCCAGCTCGACGAGCAGCGCCGCCGCGGCGTCACGCGGGTACCCGCAGCCGAACGCGTCCTCGACGGCCTGGATCGTGAGCTGGTCCATCATCTCAACGGCGGCCGGCACGAGACCGCGCGCGATGATCGCCGACACGGCCGCCGAGGCGTGGTCCACCTGGTCGAACACGGCGAGCACGGTCTTCACCGCCTGCGGCTTCTTGAGGATTCTCACGACGATCTTCGTCGCGATGCCGAACGTGCCCTCGGAGCCGACGAAGACGCCGGCGAGGTCGTAGCCGGGCGTCGCGCGCGTCCGGCCGCCGAGCCACACGATCTCGCCGTCGGGCATCACGACCTCGAGGCCGAGCACGTGGTTCGTCGTGACGCCGTACTTCAGCGTGTGTGGCCCGCCCGAGTTGTTGGCGATGTTGCCGCCGAGCGTGCACGCCTGCTGGCTCGACGGGTCGGGCGCGTAGTAATAGCCCTTCGGGACGACCGCCCAGGAGAGGTGCAGGTTGACGAGCCCGGGCTCGACGACCGCGAGCTGGTTCTCGTAGTCGATCTCGAGGATGCGGTTCATGCGCATCATCGAGATGACGAGCCCCCCCTCGGCCGGGAGGCACCCGCCCGAGAGGCCCGTCCCCGCGCCGCGCGCGACGAACGGGAGACCCTCGCGCCCGGCCAGCCTGACGACCGCGGCGACGTGCTCGGCGGAGGTCGGGAAGACGACGAAGTCGGCGAGCGCACGGAAGAGCGTGAGACCGTCGGACTCGTAGACGAGCAGCTCGTCGGGATCGGACAGCACGCCGCCCGGGCCGACGATGGCCTCGAGCTCCCTGCGGAGCGCCGTCTTGCGCCCGGACGTCAGCGTCGCCATGGCCCTCACCGTGAAGTATAGCTCAATACGGATTGGCGATCGGCAGCTCCTCGGCCGGATAGAGCGTGATGATCGAGGCGCCCGCCGGCGTGAGGACGACCTCCTCCTCGATGCGCGCGGCCGAGACCCCGTCACCGGCCGGGCAATACGTTTCCACGGCGAACACCATGCCAGCCTCGAGCTCCATCGGATCGTCGAGCGAGTTCAGCCGGCTGATGATCGGCCGCTCGTGGAGGCCGAGCCCGAGGCCGTGGCAGAAGTTCAGGCCGAACGCCTCCATCTCGCTCGAGAAGCCGATCTCCTGCGCGCGCGGGAAGCAGCGCGCGATCCGGTCGGTCGCGACGCCCGGCTTGAGCATGGCGATCGCCTTGTCCATCCACTCGCGCGCCTTGCGG
Source organism: Candidatus Rokuibacteriota bacterium (assembly GCA_003220595.1). Lineage (GTDB taxonomy): Bacteria > Methylomirabilota > Methylomirabilia > Rokubacteriales > CSP1-6 > AR19. Next base: position 32,839 of record QHSZ01000090.1, read on the forward strand.
TAGGCGTCCACCTGGGCGCGGGTGGCGCGCCCGACGTTGAACGTGCGGTAGTAGCACGTGCGGTAACCCACGAACGACTGGATGATGTCGAAGAAGGCCTGGTCGCCGGGGCGGATCATCCGGTCGGTGAAGTTGTGCGGGTGGGGCGAGCAGCGCTCCCCGGAGATCGCGTTGATCGCCTCCACGCAGTCCGAGCCCATCTCGTAGAGGCGCTTCGACGCGAGCGCGACGATCTCGTTCTCGCGCACCCCGGGCTTGA
>QHSZ01000046.1 GCA_003220595.1 Candidatus Rokuibacteriota bacterium
TTCTCCGTGCACGCGAAGTACTATCGCGCGGGCGCGCACGTGGTTGTGCCGTCGATCCGTCGCACGCCGCCCGAGTGCGTGTCGCCCCGGGCGAAGGTCTCGAACAAGATGAATCATTTCCAGGCGGAGCTCGAGGTGAGGGCCCTCGATCCCGATGCGTTCGCGCTGATGCTCGACGTCGATGGCTACATCGCCGAGAGCACCGGCGCCGACTTTCTCTTCGTCTCGGACGGCATCCTCCGCATCCCGCAGCGGCGGACGCACCTCACTGGGGTGAGCCTCTTGACTGCGGCCGAGCTGGCCGAGAAGCTCGGCATCGCGACCGATGAGGGCGCGTACACACTCTTCGACCTCTACAACGCCGAGGAAGCGATGCTGACGGCGAGCACGTACTGTCTCCTGCCGGTGGTGCGGGTGAATGGACTCCCGCTCGGCGAGGGGAAGCCCGGACCGGTCGTGGCGAGGCTGCTCGAGGCGTGGAGCGAGATGGTCGGCGTGGACATCGTCGGCCAGGCGTTTCGACACACAGCGGGAAGGAGCGCGTAGATGCGCCGCGCGGCAATCGTCTCGGGGGCCCTCGCGCTCGTCCTCGCATGGACGGGCCCCGGACCGCACGCGCAGGAGTCGCGCCTGAACGTGGTGCTCAAGCGGGGCGAGGTCATCATCGGCACCACGAGCGCCGCGCCGCCGTTCGGGTTCATCGACGAGAAGAACGAGCTGGTCGGCTTCGACATCGACATCGGCCGGCTCGTCGCGAAAGCACTGTTCGATGATCCGACGAAGGCGAAATTCATGCCGCAGTCGTTCGAGGCGCGCTGGGCCTCCGTGCAGTCGGGCAAGGTCGATTTCGGGATCATGTCGACGACGATCTATCCCGATCGACTCCGCAAGGTTGCGTTCACACGGCCGTACGTCGACTCGGGCATCGCCGTGCTCGTGCGCAAGGACGTCAACGTCAGCCAGATGCTGGAGCTGAACAATGAGAAATACACGATGGCGATCCTGAACAATCCACAGTCCGCGGATCGCCACAAGCGGTTCACCCCGAAGGCGAAGGCGCTCACCTTCGACTCCCCGGCGCAGATGCTGCTTGCGGTGAAGACCGGCCAGGCGCAGGGCATGCAGTTCGACGTGCCGGTCATCAACTGGATGGTGGCGCAGAACGCGAGCGCGGTGAAGAAGCTGCCGGAGCTGATGACGCCCGCGCAGAACAACGCGATCTTCCTCCAGCAGGGCGACTTTGCGTGGTGGCACTTCCTCGACGCGGTCGTCGGCGAGATGAAGGAAGGGTCGCTCTACGACGACTACAAAACCATCTACCATAAGTGGTTCGGAGTGGATCCGCCGGCGCAGCGCTGGTATCTGGGGAAGTAGGCGGCCCGGACGCTCGCGATGGGCGGCTATTTCTTCGACTTCGGCTTCATTTACCGCAACCTGCCGATCTTCTGGAGCGGGCTCGGCGTCACACTCGAAGTCTCGGTCCTGGCGATGGCGGGCGCGGTCGTCGGCGGGCTCGTCATCGCGTTCGGCCGGATGTCGCGCCGCGTCTGGCTCTTCGCCCCCGCGACCGCATACGTCGAGTTCCTGCGCAACACGCCGGTGCTGATCCAGATGTTCGGGCTCTACTTCGGGCTCGCGGTGCTCGGTTTCCGGCTGTCCCCGATCACCGCGGGCGTGCTTGCGCTCGCGGGCCAGAACGCCGCCTACCTCGCCGAAATCTATCGCGCCGGGATCGAGTCGGTCGGCCGGCGGCAGCTCGAGGCCGCCCTCGCGCTCGGCATGCGGCGGTGGCGCGCGATGCGTCTCGTCGTGGTGCCGATCGCCGTGACCCGGCTGGTCGCGCCGATCGGCAACCAGCTCGTCGTCATCATCAAGGACACATCGCTCGTGTCGAGCATCTCGGTCTACGAGTTGACGATGGAGGGCAAGCGGCTCGCCGAGCGGAGCGCGGCGACCTATGAAGTCTTCGCGACGATCGCGGTCTTCTATCTCGTCCTCACGTCCGCCGTGAGCCTCGCGCTCCGGTTCTACGAGCGGCGCGTGCAGCTGATCTTCTAGCGCCGCCGTGGAGACCCTCGGGACGAACCTCCCGTACCTGCTTCGTGGCGCGAAAGTCACGGTGCTCCTCTTTGCCGCGTCGCTGGCGCTCGGCACCGTTGTTGGTGTCGGCGCAGGATTACTGAGCGCGGCGCGCCACCCGGTGCCGCGCGGGATCGTGACGGTCTACGTGTTCCTCACGCGCGGCATTCCACTGCTCGTCCATCTGTTCCTCGTTTACTATCTGCTGCCAGTGATCGGCCTGGACTTGGACCCGTACGTCGGCGCGACCATCGTGCTCGCGCTCTACATCGGCGCGTTCATCAGCGAGGTCACGCGAGGCGCGATCGGCTCGGTCTCTCGCGGTCAGCTCGACGCGGCGTTGAGCCTCGGGATGACCCGCGGGCGCGCGATGCGAAAAATCGTGCTGCGCCAGGCCGTGCGCTACTTCCTGCCGCCGTACATCGGTACCGCGGTGATGCTCGTCAAGCTCACGAGTGTCGTGTCGGTGATCAACATCTGGGAGCTCACGCTCGCCGGGCGCGAAGTGGTCGAGCGCACGCTCGCCCCATTCCAGATCTTCGCGGGTGTCGCGCTGATCTACTTCGCGATCTGCTATGGACTCTCGCTACTCGGTCGGGCGATGGAGCGCCGCATCGAGTTCGGTCACTAGCATGGCGCTCCCGGGGATCGAGGAAAGACGGTGATCCGCGTGCGGGGCCTCGTGAAGCGGTTCGGGCAGCACACGGTCCTGCACGGGATCGACCTCGATGTCGCGCGCGGTCAGGTCGTGGTCGTGATCGGGCCCAGCGGGTCCGGCAAGACCACGCTGCTGCGATGTCTGAACTTCCTCGAGGAGTACGACGACGGCGAGGTCGTCGTGGATGGCGCGCTGCTCGGTTACCGACGCGGCGCCGACGGTCGCCTGGGTCGGCGCAGCGAAGAGGAGATCGCGAAGAGCCGGAGCGAGATCGGTATGGTGTTTCAGAGCTTCAACCTGTTCCCACACAAGTCGGTGCTGGACAACATCACGCTCGCGCCGATCTACATCAAGGGCGTGCGCCGTGACGTCGCCAAGCAGGTCGCGACGGAGCTGCTGACGAAGGTGGGCCTCGCGCACAAGGCGGACGCCTATCCGGGCACGCTGTCGAGCGGACAGCAGCAACGCGTCGCGATCGCGCGCGCGCTCGCAATGCAGCCGAAGGTGATGCTGTTCGACGAGGTGACCAGCGCGCTTGACCCGGAGCTGGTCGGCGAGGTGCTCACGGTGATGCGTGGACTCGCCGAGGATGGCATGACCATGGTGATCGTGAGCCACGAGATGCAGTTTGCTCGGGAGGTCGCGCACCGGGTCGTCTTTCTCGACGGGGGCCGGATCCTCGAGGAGGGACCGCCGAAGACGCTCTTCCGTGAGCCGAGCAGCGAGCGGCTACATGCCTTTCTCCGACGCTTCACCGAGGGCTACAAGCTCTCAGTCTGATGCGCGTAGAATGACGGGGTGGAGGAGCGCATGCTGAAAGACCGCTTCGGTAACGAGTACGCCCAGGGAGTCCCCTATGCGCGGGGCAAGATCCTGACGAGCGCCGCCAGCGACTTTCGGAAGCTCAGGGAGGCGTGGCGTCACATCGAGGCGCGTGTGTCGGCCCGCGGCCTCGGCGCCGTCTTCAACTTCTCCGGGCTCGAGCACGGGTTGCCGCTCGACGCCGCCGACCTGCCGTTCGCGGATGATTTCGTCGCCCCGGCGCTCTACTTCGAGAAGTTCAGGAAAGCAGCGCTCGACCACTTGGGGGGCTCGCCGGCTGTCCACGACGCCGCGCTGTTCAACCGGCTCACGGGCGCGACCTACGCGACGCACCTGACGCTGGTGAAGCCCGGCGCCGTGGTCCTCGGGGTCTCGGCGAGCTACAGCCACCCGTCCGTCGTCCGCGCCGCGGCGCAGGCGGGCGCGAAGCTCGTCGACACGCGCGGGCTCGATCAGTTCGCCGACGCACTCGAGTGCGAGTCGGACGTGGCGCTGGTCGTGCTGACCCGCCTCGCGGTGACGTATGAGATCCTGGCCGTCCGAGAGATCGAGAAGATCGTGGGGCTCGCGCACGGACGCGGCGTACCCGTGTACGTGGACGACGCGGGCGGGGCTCGCGTCGGCCCCGCCGTGTTCGACCAGCCGCGCACACTGCAGCTCGGCGTGGATCTGGTGGCGACCGGGCTCGACAAGTATGGGACCGTGGGGCCGCGGCTCGGGGTCATGGCCGGCGAGAAGTCGCTCGTGGAGCGGATTCGCGTCCGCGGCTACGAGATGGGGCTCGAGGCACGTCCGTTCCTCTACCCCGCGGCGTTCCGGTCGCTGGCCGGCTCGACGTCGGAGCGAGTCCTGCACCTCGTCCAGACGGCGCGCGAAGTGGCGGCCGCCGTTCGGCGCGTGCTGGGCGACCGCGTGCACGAGACGCCGGTGATCGCGGAGCTCCTCGCCGAGGACATCCTCGAAATCGCGATGATCCGGGCCGGCGTGACGGCGCCGCCGGTCGTGCCCTATGAGGCCGCCTCCGCGCTCGCGATGCTCCTGCTGCGCGACTACGGCGTCATCACGGTCCAGCTTGTCGGCGTGCCGCCCGGCACCTCCGCCGTGATGCTGAAGTTCATTGCGCCCGAGACGCTCGCCCGCTTCGGCGGCGCCGACGCCTACGCGCGCGCGATCGACGATTGCCTGATGAAGCTTGCGGGTATGCTGGCCGAACCGAGGCAGATCGCCCGCCTGCTGCTGGGCGAATGATCCGACGGGCAGAGCACCGGGGCGCCAACGGCGTGGGAGTACTCCCAGCGTCGCCGCAGCTCCCGCCAGTTCTCGGGCAATACTGTCCAGTTCGCCGTCTGCCTGTTCGCGGGGAAGGTGAACACGAGGAAAACGATCAGGATGGGTAGCATCGGCGCGCGAAAGAGGAGGACCGCCATGAACGTCGGAATCTCCGTGCCGCTTCCCGCCTACCACGTGGACGTCGCATCGATGGCGAAGACCGCCGAGGCGCTCGGCTTCGAGTCGTTGTGGTGCGCCGAGCACCCGATCATGCCGGTCCACAGCAAGAGCCGCTTCCCGGGCTCGGCCGACGGCGTCATCCCGGAGAGCTACTCGCATTTCGTGGATCCCTTCGTGGCGCTCGCGCGCGCGTCCGGTGTCACCAGGACCTTGAAGCTCGGGACGGGCATCACGCTCGTTCCCGAGCGCAACCCGCTGCTCCTTGCCAAGGAGATCTCCACGCTCGATCTCTTCAGCGGAGGGCGGTTCTTGTTCGGCATCGGCACGGGCTGGCACCGTGAAGAGACCACCATCATGGGAGGAGACTTCGATCACCGCTGGAGCCAGGCGCGTGAGGCGGTCATGGTGATGAAAGAGTTGTGGACGAAGCAGGAGGCCGAGTTCCACGGCAAGTACTACGACTTCCCGCCGGTCCGGTCCTATCCCAAACCCGCGCAGAAGCCGCACCCGCCGGTGATCCTGGGCGGCCACGCCAAGAACGTGCTGGAACGCGTCGTCGAGTGGGGCGACGGCTGGCTGCCCAATCGCGCGACGCCTGCCGAGGTGGAAACGAGTCGGAACAAGCTCGGCGCGATGGCGAAGCAGGCCGGACGCGATCCGGCGAAGATCACCATCTCGGCCTTCGGCCAGCCCGCGGACCGGGACCTCGTGCACCGCTTCCTCGACGCCGGCGCCACTCGCGTCATCATCAGGCCGCCCACGGCGAAGACCGAGCAGGAGATGCAGAAGGCGTTGGAAGACATCGCGAGGACGGTCCTCCACTGAGGCGGGCCCTGCCGGTACTGCTAGGAGAGAGAAAGCATCCAAGGCAAAGTCGTCGTCATTACCGGGGCGACCTCGGGAATCGGACAGGTCGCCGCGGAGCGCCTCGCCAGTATGGGCGCGCGCATTGTGCTCGTTGCCCGTGACCAGGCGCGCGGCCAGGTGGCGCTGGCGCGGGTACGCGCGTGCTCCCCCCGTGACGCGCACCGCATCCACTTTGCGGACCTATCCCGCCTTGCCGAGATGAAACGAGTGGGGACCGAGATCGCCTCGGCGGAATCCCGTATCGACGTCCTCATCAACAATGCGGGCGCCCTGTTCGGCGCCGGCGCGGGTGGTCAATACTGCCTCAGACGCCCACACGGGGGCAACGCTCGACTTCGATGACCTGCAATCGGCCAAGGGATACCGCGGATTTCAGGTCTACAGCCGCTCAAAGCTCTGCAACATCCTCTACACGCGCGAACTCGCGCGCCGGTTGGCCGGCACAGGGGTCACGGCCAACTGCCTGCATCCAGGGTTCGTCGCCACTCGATTCGGCGATCAGAGCGGGGGCCTGCTCTCCTACGGCCTGCGCGTCGCGAAGGGGGTGCTCGCCATCTCCCCCGAGAGGGGAGCAGACACGCTCGTCTACCTGGCCTCCTCGCCCGAGCTGGCCATCGCAAGCGGCGGCTATTTCGACAAGTGCCGTCCGGCGACGCCATCGAAGGAAGCCCTGGATGACGCTACGGCCAAGCGGCTGTGGTCCGAAACGGCGACACTAGCGCGAACGGAGTAGGGGCTACTCGCGGACGTCTAGCTCATTCCTCGCCGCCGAGTTCCTTTGGCCTGATGGTCTTCAGGAACTCGAGCAAACGCCCCCGGGGCGGCCCATCGATCCGTGCTGGCTGCGGCGGCTGCATGGGTTTCGCCTGAACGGGCAGAGCGGAGATCGTCGCGGGTCCTCGCGGTGCGGGGATGACGGTCACTGTCTGCGCCGGAGCGGTCGGGGCGATCTGGCTCTGGGCATCTTCCCAGGAGGACCACGGGGCGAGCAGCCGGATGTCCACCCGCCGGGCCCTGGCCAGGGCCTCCGGGCTTGCCTTCTCGCCAGCACCCAGCGCCTCCTTGCCCATGGGGATCGCTCTGAGCTGACGCAGCTCGATGCCGTGACGTTGCACGAGATAGCGCATCACGGCCTCCACGCGTTCGCGGGAGAGCTCGCGATTGTATCGGTCGCTCCCGCGCGAATCGGCAAAGCCTTGCAGCTCAAGGGTCGCGTTGGGGTCCGCGGTGAGAGCCTTGGCCACGTCCTCGAGCTCGTTGACATCCTGGCTGCGGATTTCAGTCTGACCGGAGTCGAAGTAGACGAATTTCGTGTCCAGGAGCCTGTGCCTGTTGCGATTCGTGAGGCGTTGCGAAAGCCGGGCTTCGACATCACGCGCGGCCCCCGTCGCCAGGTCCGCCAGTATCTCGGCGCTGCTCGCGCGGGCGCGCACTTCACCCAGCCGCAAGTCGAGGCCGTTGAGCCGCTGGTCGGCAACGTCGATCGCCTGGAGGCTTTCCCCGGCGCGATCCGCCGTTTCACGCAGCTTCGTCTCCTGGACGGCGGCGCGCTCGGTGAGATTGGTCTCCGTCGCGGTCAACTGCTGGGCGAGCTTGCTCTCCGTCGCACTGACCTGCTTCTGTACAAAGCTCTTCGTTGCGCAGCCGGAGCCGAGCACGGCGACACCGCCGCAGAGGATCAAGGAAGCCAGTCGTCGCGTCATGATCCGCTCTCCTTCGTCAAGGGTCGCCGATGTGAACCGTCATCGCTCATGCGCCGACGTGCAGCGTCCATGGCGGTTCGCCGCGAATTTAGCGACGCGGCCAGAGGACTTCTATGAGGTTTTCACCCGAATCGGGTTAGGGAAGATCCCTCAGGCATAGGCGAGGTCCGGAAAATCCGGTAACCCCATCATCTCCACTATGCGTTTCTGCCATTCGACTCCGGGATTGACCCGATTGCTTCCCCCGCCTGGGCCTGTAAAAAGAATCTGAGGAGGAACGAGCCAAGTGATCGGAATGCAGCGCATCCTTCACGGAGTACGCGTGCCGATCGCGTTCGACTGTGACATCCTCACGGCCCGCCAGCGGGGTCGCCGACTCGCGAAGGAGTCCGGCTTTCTCTCCTCCGACGCGACCCTCATCGCCACGGTCATCTCGGAGCTCGCCCGGAACATGCTTCGCTTTGCCGGGCAGGGCGAGATCATTCTCAGGGTGATCGAGAACGGGCTGACGCAGGGCATCGAGGTGGTTGCGGTCGACGAGGGGCCGGGGATTCCCGATGTCTTCCTGGCGGTGCGGGCGGGCTACTCGACGTCCGGCGGCCTGGGCTTGGGCTTGGCCGGGGTCCGCCGGCTCATGGATGAGTTTGAGATCAGTTCCAGCGTCGGCACGGGAACAACCGTCACCAGCCGAAAGTGGAGGCCCTGGTTAGAGAG
>QHSZ01000047.1 GCA_003220595.1 Candidatus Rokuibacteriota bacterium
AGCCGGCCGATGAGATCGGCCATCGGCACGAACAGGAGTGTCTGGGGAATCAGGTAGGTGATGGCCACGGCGATGGCCAGCAGCGCCCCGCCGCGAAACCGCATGCGCGCCAGCGGGTACGCCAGCATGCTCCCGAGAAGCAGGGAGATGCCGGTGGCGATCACGGCGACCAGCATCGTGTTGGCGATCCAGGTCAGGAAGTTGGTCTCCCGGAGCAGGTCGATGTAGTGGACCAGCGACGGGTGCCGGATGGCCAGCGGCATGGCCGTTGGGTCGTACAGCTCGGCGTTGGTCTTGAGCGACGTGGCCGCCATCCAGGTGAACGGAAACAGCGCCACCACCAGGAACCCCGCCAGCGGAAGCCAGAGACCGATGAGGCGCTTCTGCCAAGTCAGCTCGCCGACCATCTCAGTCCTTGCGCACGAAGAAGGTGAGCGCCACGAGCAGGAGACCCAGCACCGGCACCATGCTGAGCGCCACGGCGGAGCCGAGCCCCATCTGGCCCGCGCCCATGCTCAAGGTGTACGCATAGGTCGCCATCAAGTGCGTGGAGTTGGCGGGGCCGCCGCCGGTCAGCACGTAGACCAGCTGGAAGTCGAAGAAGGTGATGACGATCGAGAACACGGTGACGATGAGGATCACGGGCATGAGCGACGGCAGCGTGACGTAGCGGAAGCGGCCCCACGTGCCCGCGCCGTCGATGGTCGCCGACTCGTGCAGCTCGACGGGAATGGTCTGCAGGCCCGCGAGGATCGAGATGCCGAAGAACGGCAGGCCGCGCCAGGTGTTGACCATGATGATCGACACCATCGCCATCGTCGGCGTGCCGAGCCAGGATGGCCCCCTCTCCGCTAGCCCGCTCACCACCAGCAAGCGGTTGAACAGGCCCATGCCGGGGTCCAGGATCCACTGCCACGCCACGGTGCTGAGCACTGTGGGCACGATGAACGGCAGGAGCAGCATGGCGCGCGCGAAGGACTTCATCTTGAAGCTCTGGTTCATCACGAGCGCCATGCCGAGCCCGCCGGAGGCCTTCACGATGGTCGCGACCCCGGTGAAGATGATCGTGTTTCTCACCGCCTGCCAGAAGATCGGGTCGTTATACAGCTTGACGAAATTGTCGAAGCCCACGAAGGAGGCGGTGCGAGCCACCTCCTTATGGAAGAAGCTCAGGTACACGCCGTAGATGAACGGGTAGCCCAGGAATGCCAGCAGGAACAGCAGGGGCGGCGTGAGCATGAGCCAGGAGAACACGGACTCGCGCTCGATGAATGCGCCGAGCCGGCCAAACCGGATCGGCTGATGGGTGGGCGCGGCCAGCGCGCCCGCGCGAGAGGCCTCGAGGATCTTGCTCAATGCCTACCCGTAGATGGTCTTGATCTGCGACACGGCCTCGGCGATGGCGGTCTTGGTCGGCGTGCCCGTGATGGCCTTGGTGAACATGTCGATCACGATCCAGCGGTTGATCACTTCCCCGTGCTGGCGGTTGGCTGGCGCCGGCCACGACGTGAGCTTGCCGGTCTCGAGGACTTTCTGGAACGGCTTGACGCGAGGCTCGATGTCCCACTCTGGCACCCTGTCGAAGGCGTGCAGGTACGGGGCGAAATACATGTCGCCAGAGGCGATCCACGGCCGGTACTGCTTCGGGTCCATGATCCAGCGGAGGAAATCCTTGGCCGCCTGCGGGTCCTTGCTGTAGGAGAACACGCCGTGCGTCACCGGCACGAGCGAGTGGTACCGCTGGCCCGTGGGGCCCTTGGGATTGAGGCCGTGTTCGATCACCTTCCCCATTTCCGGAAGGTCGCGCTTGGCCGAGACCATGATGCTGTAGGCGTTGTTGGTGCACGAGATCTGGCCGGTCAGGAAGGCCTTGTTGTTGTGCGGATCCAGCCACCCGATGCAGTCCTCGATGCAGGCTTCCTTGTAGAGCTTCTTGACGAACTCCACGGCCTTCGCGGTCTCGCTGGTGTCGAGCGCGACCTTCCTGCCGTCCTTGTCCATGACCGTCACGCCGTAGGACCACAGCAGGGGGTAGAGCCAGGAGTAGTTGTCCGCGAAGCCATGCCCCATGGACATACCGAACGGATGGCCCTTGGCCTTCAGCTTGATGCCGGCTTCCAGGAATTCGTCCCAGGTGTCCGGGAAACGCTTGACCCCGACCTCGTCGAACCAATCCCGCCTGTAGTTCATCAGCTGGCCGATGTTCCCATTGGGCACGGACTTCCACTTGCCCTTGTCGATGGACAGCCGCTTGATCTCGTCGTACCAGCCGCCCTGCTCCTTGCCCACCGCCTCGGCGATGTCGGACACGTCCACCAGGGCGTCGCGGTAGAGCCACTCCTGCTGGACCCACGCCAGGTCGGCGCCGGACTTGTTCTCGACCATGGAGACCAGCTGGGGCACGGCGCTGCCTCCGGCGGCCTGGATCTGGTACTCGATCTTGATGCCCGTGGCCTTTTCGTAGGCAGGCGCCATCACGTTCTGGAAGTGCACGTCGAAGTTCTTCACGTAGGAGCTCTCGCGCGCGAACACGATGCTGACGGGCTTGGCCTCGGCATTGCGCGAGACCCAGGGACCCGCGGCAACGCCGGCGGCGCCGGCAGCCAGCTTCAGAAAATCACGACGGGTGGCCTTCGACTGCGTGGAGTGAGCCATGAATTTCCCCTCCTGAGGCGATGATCCTGCCCCGGGGGCAGGGGCGTCGTCAAGGGCCGCCTGGCTAGTCGAGCCAGTCTTGCTCTTTGAGCTTTCGGGGCAGGTAGGTCTTGGTCAGGTAGCGGAAGTCCTTGTTGGCCAGCGCGTCGAGCTCGTACTTGAGCCCCGACGCGAGCATGCGCTTGATCTCTTCCTGCCAGTCCTTCTTCTGGAACCAGCGGTACTTGAGTAGCTCCTTGGCCCGGCCGATGTCCTTGTCGTTCAGCTTGATGCCGACGTTGCGCGGCAGGCCGTAGTGGTCGGGATCCGCGCTCGAGAGGCCGATGAATTTGGCCTTCGGAATGGCCATGCGCTGGCTCTCGAACGCGAGGTTGATCGAGCCCTGCTTGACGACGGAATAGATGTAGTAGCCCCACGGGTCGTTGTCGACGAGGACGTAGACGGGAATCTTGTATTCCTCGTGCAGGCGGCGCGCCAGGCGCCGGACGCCGCGGGGCGGCTGGCCGTTGCCCGTGAGGAGGACACAGTTGTAGCGGCGCCAGAACTTGTCCTCCGAGAGGCGGTTCCACTGGGTACCCTTCTCGACGAGCAGGATGAAGTCCGCCGTGCACCGCCGGATCTCGATGAATTCGGGCTCGACGATGGACGGCACCGAGTAGCCGCCCTTGCCCAGGCGCGCGCAGTCCACGCGGTCGCCGTCATCAGCGAGCACGACGGGCCCCACGATGCTGCCGGCGTTCTCGGCGCGCACGTGGAGCTCCTCGCGCAGCGCCGCCAGCGTGACTTCGAGGTCCTCGATCAGCGGGTCGGACTCGTTCTGGTTGTCGAACGTGTTCTCGTGCGAGTCCTTCATGGTGTGCTTGGTGCGGTAGTAGATCTCCCTGAGCGACGTGGTGAGGCCGGCCCGCTGCAGCTCGGCCAGGGCGTCGGCCACCAGCACCGTCTGCATGAACTTCTTCGCCATGCCCACGTTGAAGAACGTGCGCGCCTGCTTGCGCTTGCCCATCTCGATGATGCCGCGCTTCTCGTTGAAGTTGACGTTGGCGAGGCTGCGCACGGGGATGGACAGCGTCGGGTCCTTGCTCTTATCGGCGGCGACGATCACCGTGTCGGCCACGCCGACCAGCTTCTTCTCGACGGGTCCCGGGCTCTTGACCTTTGCTTGGGCCATGAGTCTCTCTATCGCCTCTTGCGCTTGGCGGTCTTCGTCGAGCGAGCCGCCTTGGTCGCCCGGGCCGCCTTGGCCTTGCCCTTCCGTCGCCCCGGCGCCGCCTTCTCCGTCTTCGGCGCGGGCGCTTCCGCCGGCGCGCCATCGCTCGCCTCGGCGCCCGGCAACACCGGCGCCTCCCCTTCGGGCCCTTCGGGCGTGACGATGATCGAGTGCGGAAGGCCTTCCGGGCCGCCGTCCCCGCCCAGGATCTCGTCGGTCCGGGCGCCGCCCGTGCGCTTCGTGGCGATCTTCTGTAGCTGGGTCTTAAGCTTCTCCTTGGCGAGCTTGCCACCCTTCAGGCGGGCGCAGGCCTCGACGACCTCTTCGATGTAGAGCTCGAAGATGTTGCGCCGGCGGAACTCGCTCTTGGCCCGCTCGCGCCGCCGCAAGAACATGCCGAGCCGGCGCCCGCATTCTTGTAATCCGAGCTTGATCTCCTTCCGGATCTCGTCGTAATCGGCGATCGCCTCCTTGGACTCGCTGGTGAACGGCACCCAGACCGAGGCCATGTGGACGAACACCACCATGGGGCCGCCCGGGAGCGCGCCCTTGGACTGCGCGATGCCGTAGTTCCGCCAGGCGGTCTCGAGCACGGCCTTGAAGGTCGCGCAGGCCGATTGCTGGTAGAGCAGCGGGACGCGGTTGGCGTAGCGGATGACGCGGGCCAGCTCGCTGTCGTCCTCACGCTGCTCGCCCTCGGCCAGCGGGGCCGCTGGTGCTTCCGGCGCAGCCGCCGCTTGCTCCGGCCCCTTGCCGTAGGCCAGCCCCGCCTCGATGACGAACGGATTGCCGCGGTACACCGAGGGCGGCCGCGTCACCGCCGTGTAGAAGTCGCCCTTGATCTGCTTGTAGAGGCCGTGGAGGATCGCCTTCTCGCCGATCGGTGACACGCAGTTCGACGGCGGCGCCATGATCTTGGTCGCCTGGATGGCCTTGTAAAGCGCCTCGGCGTCCTCGCCGTGGATGTTGCGCGGCCGCGCGTTGAGCGAGAGCTTGGCGGTCTTGCAGATCTCCTGGGCCACGGCGGCGGAGACCCGGCTGAAGTCGCCGGCGAGAAACCCCGAGAGCGAGTGGCTCTTGGTGTCGTGGAGCATTCTGAGGAGAATGCCGAACTCGATGCCGTAGGGATGCGGCTTGATCTCCTTCGGCTGGGGCGGCAGCTCGTGGATCGTCCGCGGGTACTCCCGGGTCTCCCCTTCCGGCGTCAGGTAGACGAGGTTCACGTGCGGGTTGGCGATGGCGACCTGCTCGAGATACTCGTCCACCGAGGCGCGGCCCTTCTGGTAGCGCCCCTCGATCTCGAGCGTCACCTGCGTGCCGCGCGGAGGCTTCCAGTCGATCTTCTTGTTCTCGAAGATCCTCGGCTCGTTCTTCTTGGTGTCGATCTGGACTTCGAAGTAGTGGGCTGCCGCGCGCGCGCCGGTGCGCGAGATGATCTGCACCGGCTTGCCGGTCGTCAGCTGGGCGTACATGCCGGCCGCGGAGATGCCGATCCCCTGCTGCCCGCGGCTCATGCGCAGGCGATGGAACTTCGAGCCGTAGAGGAGCTTGGCGAAGATGGGCGGAATCTGCTGGCGAACGATGCCGGGGCCGTTGTCGGTGACCGTGACGCGGAAGCGGGTGGCCTGGCTGGCGGGCGGCGGCGCCGACCCGTTGCTCGGCGCGACCTCCACCTTGACGAGGACGTCGGGCAGGATGCCCGCCTCCTCGGCCGCGTCGAGCGCGTTGTCGACGGCTTCTTTCACGCAGGTGAGGAGCGCCTTGCGCGGATTGTCGAAGCCGAGCAGGTGGCGGTTCTTGGTGAAGAACTCCGAGACGGAGATCTCCCGCTGGCGCGCGCCCATCTCGGCGGCGGATACGGTGGCTTTCGGCTCGGCTGTCGGAATCTTCTCGGTGGTCGTCGTCTTAGCCAGCGAGGTGGACATCTCTTCTATTGATACCAGACTCGTGCGTGCGCGCCATGGTTTATATTGGTCCGTATGGTGGGGCCATGAAGACGCCACCGCTTTCTCTCTGGCGGATACCGCGAGTCCGACGGTCTGCTCGTCGCCCGGGAGCTATCGTCGTGGTGCCGGGCCGACCACGAGACTACCTGCACGCGCATCCTTCCCGGCCCGTGCTGATCGTCGAGGTCGCCGGCGACTGGAAGTACGACTCGGTCCGCCTGCTCCGCCGCAACGCGGTCGTCACACCGCTCGCCGCTCCCCGAGCCCGCATCCGCGTCGCGCAGATCCTCCCATGACCGTCTCCACGCGGCTCGCCGTGCTCAGCGCTGTCGTCGCGATCGGCGCCGTCGCGGCGTACGCGCTCCTCCTCCGGGTCGCGAGCGTCCGCAACCATCCGGAGGGCTACGTGATCGCTGCCGCGCTGGGGACGGCGCTCGCCGCGCTGGCCGTGGCGCGCGCGCGGGCGCGGCGATGGCCCGCGTGGCTGGCACTCGGGCTCGCGAGCCTCCTGCTGGTCGGCGGCGCCTGGTTCAACTTCGTCCTCGCGCGCATCCCGGACACGCCGACGACCCTACGCGTGGGCGAGCGGCCGCCCGACTTCACGCTGCCCGACGCGGGCGGCCGGCCGGTAACGCTCGCGGACTACCGGGGCAAGAAACCGGTCGTGCTCGTCTTCTACCGCGGCTACTGGTGACCGTTTTGCGTGGCGGAGCTCCAAGGGCTTGGAGCTCAGCTGTCGGAGGCCGAGCGCGCCGGTGTCGAGATCGTCGCCGTCTCGCCCGATCCGAACGAGCAGAGCCAGAGGCTCGCCCAGGGGCTGCGCCTCGGCTACCGGTTCGTCGCCGACCGCGACCTCGCCGTGGCGCGGCGGTATGGCCTCGTGCACGCGGGCGGCGGGCCGGAGGGGCAGGACGTCCCGCGTCCGGCCACGGTCGTGCTGGATCGTGACGGGGTCGTGCGCTGGTTCTCGGTCAGCCGGAACTTCCAGGTGCGTCCCGACCCGGACGACGTCCTCCGCGCCGTCCGCGCGCTCTAGCTCCTACGGCAGGAGCTCGGCGACCCGGATGGCCGCGGACGGCGCGGCGAGTGGCGTGATCATCGCGTCGGCGTCGAGCATCTCGATCGCCGCGTAGCCCCAGTGGCGCCGGGCCGGACCTGGCCTCGCCGGCTCGCGATGAGCTTCGAGCACGCGGTCGACGAGGTTGACGATCCAGTAGTCCGCGATCCGCGCGCGGGCATAGGCCGCGGCCTTCCGTCCTCGGGCGAGGCGCAAGCCCGACTGCGCGACCTCGACGACCAGCGCCGGGCGCGTCGGATGCGCATCCACGTAATCGCGCGGCGAGCCGCGGACGACGCAGACGTCCGGCTCCGGCTCGGACCGGTCGCCCAGGGTGATCGGACTTTGGGTCTGGACGAACCAGCCCTCGCCGAACGCCCGCTCCAGCGCCGTCGCCACGAGCAGCACCGCGGTCCTGTGCGGGCTGGTCTGCGGCTCCTTCAGGAGCAGCAGCCCGTCGAGCAGCTCGATCGGCTCGTCCTCGTCGAGGAAGCTCTCGTCGATCAGCCGCGCGTACTCGTGGCGGGTCCAGCGACGCAGGAGGGGCTGCTCCGCATTCATGCCGGTCAGGGGAGGAGACATGAGACGGCGATGCTCGATCCCGGCGCGGCCAGCGGCGTGACTCCGGCAGAGGCGTCGAAAACCTCGTGGTGAATGTACCGCCACCCGAACGGCGCCGCGGAATCCGCGGCCGGCTCCCGGTACACCTCCAGGACGCGGTCGACCAGGTTGAGGATCCAATAATCCGGCAGGCCGGCCCTGGCGTAGAGACTGCCCTTGTGGTGCCGATCGATGGCCAGGCTCGACTCGGACACCTCGATGGTGAGGACCGGACGCGAGGGATGCGCGCGGCTGTAGTCCTCAGGGCTCCCCGGAACGACCGCGATGTCGGGCTCGGGCTCGGAGTCGTCGTCGAGCCCGATGGGCCCCTGCGTCCGCGCATGCCACCCGGGCCCGAACGCCGCCTCCAGCGCCTTCGCGGTCTTCACGATCGCCGTATAGTGCGCGACACCTTGTGGCTCGGCGACCATGAGCTCGCCGCCGATCAGCTCGATGGGCTCGCCCGGCTGGAACAC
>QHSZ01000048.1 GCA_003220595.1 Candidatus Rokuibacteriota bacterium
AAAGAACGCCACGTACCAGGCCGCATATCGTAGTTGCATGAGACGGAAGGGCTTCTAATACCGAGGTCTCGCTACAGATCGCGATATTTGTCGGCGTCACGAAGCTGTTGCGCCTGTTCTTCCGCCTTCTTGCTGACACCGCGCTGGTCCGCCCACCGCTTCTCCTCCGCCTGAGCGGTGGCGTCGTTGGCGGCCGTGATCCACTTGTCGATCTGCCGGACCCACGACGTGACGTGAGTCTCGGCGCTTTCGAAGCCAAGTTCCGCCTCCCGGAAGGCGACACGCTCCGGATTGATAATGCCTCCCTGCCCACCGGAATTCCGAAAGAACTGGATCCATTCGGCCGTCGGCTTCTCGTTGAGAGGGATGCTCCAGAGGAACTCGCCCCGCTTTTGCTTGGCTGGCACCGGGCCGGAAAGACGCTTAATCGGCTGCATCATCAAACCTTAGCAGGGATTTCGAAAGCAGGCATTTCGAATCATACCTGGGGGCGCACTGGCCGGGCCTTCCAGAAGTAATTGTGCACCCCGTGGGCCGTGAAGAGGCGCCGGAACGTCATCTCGACCCGGTCGCCGATCCTGACGGCCGCCGGGTCCACGTCGGTCAGCTCGCACTGGAACCGGCCCCCGCCCTCGAAGTCGATGACGGCCGCGACGACCGGCGGTGACAGGGAGTACGCGAGCCGGTCGACGGTGAAGGTCGCGATCGTCGCCGGCACGTCGGCGAGCCGCTCGGGCGCCATCCGGTCCATCGCGTGGCACTTCACGCAGACGCGCTGCGGCGGCAGGTGGCGCGCGCCGCACGCCTGGCAGCGGCTCCCCGTGAACGCGAACTTCCAGTCCTCCGCGCGGCGCGACGGCGGCGCCGCGGGCGGCTCCGGGTCGGGCCGCCGCGGGGGCTCGCGCTGCAGGAACCCTCTCCACGTCAGGAAGGCCTGGTAGCTCACCGGGCCGCCCCCCGTGATCGCTCCTGCCCTCGCCTTCGGCCGGCGCCCTGGCAAGGCCGCGGTCGTCCGCCAGATCGTGACGTCGCAGCCGTCGGCGAGCGACACGACCGCGATCAGCTGGTCGGCCGCGGCGCCGTCGAGCGCTTGGGCCAGGAGGAGCGCCGCGTGGGCCGTGCCCGTGTTGCCGACGACGGCGGCGAGGTCGTCCGTCACGGTCCCCTTCGTCGCCCCCACCGACGCGGCGAGCCGCTTGGCCGCCCGCGTGTGCGGCCCCGCGATGATCCAGTGGTGGATCGCCGGCGCGGTGACGCCCGCGTGCTTGAGCGCCTCGGTCACCGCGGCCTCGCCGAGCGGCACGTAGGCGTGCTCGCCGAAACGCTCCTCCCACTGGTGCGACGCGGGCTCGCCGGGGACGCGCCAGCGCTCGAGGAACTCGGCGGTCGCCGACGCGTGGGCGACGGGCTCGGCGAGCACGGGCAGCTCGCGCGAGTCGTCGGCGCAGAGCAGCGCGGCGGCGCCGTCGCCGCCGTCGCGCTCGCCGCCGCCGCCGGGGAGCCCCGTCCGGATGTCGGCGTGCACGACCAGCGTGAGGCCGCCGCCCTGGAGCGCCGCGCGCAGGGCGCCCGCGCCCGAGCGCACGGAGCCGAGCATGTCGCAGGCGAGCGTCCCCGCGTCGAGGCCGAGCGCCGCGTGGATCGCCGTCGCGTTCGTCTTGTCGAGGTAGGCCGGGAGGGACGTGGCGAAGAAGAGCGCGTCGGGCCGCGCCACGGGTGCAGCGCGCAGCGCCGCGCGCGCCGCCTCGACGCCGAGCGAGGTCGTGTCCTCGTCGTAGGACGCCACCGAGCGCGTCCCGGCGCCGCCGGGCGCGCCGAGCGCGGCCGCGATCGCCTTCCGGTCGAGGCGGAAGTAAGGGACGTAGACGCCGTAGCCGACGAGACCCCGCATGGCGCGACGATTCTACCAGCCCCGCCGGAGGCGCATGTATGCTTTCGGTATGTCGGGCAGCGACTGGAGCCGCGCGCTCGCCGTCGCCGCCTTCGTCGGTTCCTACGCCGCCCTCGGCCTCGGCAGGGTCCCCGGCTTCCGCGTGGACCGCACGGGCGTCGCGATCATCGGCGCGACCGCCATGGTCGTCTCGGGCGTGATCGGCTGGGACGAGGCCGTCGCCTCCGTGGACGCCCACACCCTCGTGCTCCTCTTCGGCATGATGATCGTCACGGCGTATCTGCGCCTCTCCGGCTTCTTCGGCCTCGTCATGGCCTGGGCGATCCGGAACGCGCGCACCCCGCTCGCCCTGCTCGGCGTGATCACCGCGGCCTCGGGCGTGCTCTCGGCCTTCTTCGTGAACGACGTCGTCTGCCTCGTCCTGACGCCGGTGGTGCTCGCGGTCACGCGCCGGCTCCTCCTGCCGCCAGTCCCGTACCTCATCGCGCTCGCGACGGCGGCGAACGTCGGCAGCGTCGCCACCTTGACCGGCAATCCGCAGAACATGCTGGTGGGAAGCTTCTCCGGCATCGGCTACCGGACGTTCCTCGCGCGCGAGGCGCCCGTCGCGGGCGTCGGCCTCCTCGCCGTGTTTCTGACGGTCTGGGCGGTCTACCGCCGGCAGCTCCCACACGCTCCCCTCGACGCGCCGCCGGACGCGCGGCTCGCAGTTCACTACCCGCTCATGTGGAAGACGGTCGCGGCCGTCTCGGTGATGCTCGCCGCGTTCCTCGCCGGCGTGCCGATCGCGATCGTCGCGATCGCGGGCGCCGCCGTCACGCTCCTCACGCGGCGGGTGAAGCCGCAGAAGGTCTACCGTGAGATCAGCTGGGAGCTGCTCGTCCTCTTCGCGGGGCTCTTCGTGGTCACGGCCGGCGTCGAGCGCACCGGGTTCGTGGACATGCTGCTCGACTGGGCGCGGGCGGCGAACCTCCAGCGTCCGTGGGTCCTCACGTCGGTGACGGCGGTGCTCTCGAACCTCGTCTCGAACGTGCCCGCGCTCCTGCTCCTGAAGCCGCTCGTGCCGGCGCTCGGCGACGCCGAGCGGACGTGGCTGATCCTCGCGATGGCCTCGACCCTCGCCGGCAACCTGACGATCCTCGGGAGCGTCGCGAACCTCATCGTCGTGGAGGCCGCCCGGGCCGCGCGCGTCGAGATCGGCTTCGTCGAGTACGCGAGGGTGGGCGTGCCGCTCACGCTCGTCACGCTGCTCCTCGGCTGGCTGCTGCTCTCCGTCCTCCGCGGCTAGGTGCCTGCTGGCTTATCGAGGGGCGCCACGGCTCCGCCGGGGCGTCCCGAGCCACCCGGGGGGCTTGGGGGCCATCTCGGGGCCCCCATGTTCAACTATCCGGGCCGGCGGAGCGTGATGCGGCGCGGCTCGTCGCCGACGCCCTCGATCGTCACCTCGATGACGTCCGGCGGCAGGAGCGGCCGGAGCTTGTCGGCCCACTCGACGACGGTCACGCCGTCGCCCGCGAAGAGCTCGGGGAGCCCGAGATCCTGGAGCTCGGCGAGGCTCCCGGTCCGATAGGCGTCCACGTGGTGGACGGGCACACGCCCCCGGTACTCGTTGATCAGGACGAAGGTGGGGCTGGTCGCGTGCACGACCACGCCGAGCCCGCGTGCGAGTCCCTGGATGAAGCAGGTCTTCCCCGCCCCGAGCTCGCCGACCAGCGCGACGACATCGCCCGCGCCGAGCGTCCGGCCGAGCCGCTCTCCGGCGGCCGCGGTCTCCTCAGGGCTCCGGCTCAGGATCTCAGCCGGAGGCGTCGGCGAGCCTCCCGAACGCGGCGGGCAACGCGTCGATGACGTCGCGGGCGACCAGCGACTCCTCGCCGACGCGCTCGGCCGCCAGGTCGCCCGCGAGCCCGTGGAGGAAGACCGCGGCCTGGAGCGCGTCGCCCGGCGCCAGGCCGCGCGCGAGCAGCGCGCCGAGGACGCCGGTGAGAACGTCGCCCGTCCCGCCGCTCGCCATGCCCGGGTTCCCCGTCGGGTTCACGACGACGCGGCCGTCGGGGTCACCGATCACGCTGAAGGCGCCCTTCAACACGAGGTGGACGCGGTGGCGCGTCGCGAACTCGCGCACGACCTCGATCCGGTCGCGCTGGACCTCGTCGACCGTGACGCCGAGCATCCGCGCCAGCTCGCCCGGATGTGGTGTGAGGCAGCGCGCGGCGGGCGCGCCGCGGAGCAGGTCGAGGTGCCCGGCGAGGGCGCTGAGGGCATCGGCGTCGACGGCCATCGGCTTCGGAAGCTCCTGGACGAGGGCCCGCGCCGCGGCCCGCGTCTCCTCATCGAGCCCGATCCCGGGCCCGAGCGCGACCGCGTCGCGCCGCGCGGCGAGCTCGGCCACGACCTCGCGCGCCTTCAGCGCGAGCGTGCGCGCGGCGGTCTCCGGAAGTGCCTCGGTCATCGCCTCGAGCGCGAGACCGGCCACGACGGGCTGCTGGCTTGCGGGCGTCGCGACGCTCACGAGCCCGGCGCCGCTCCGCATCGCGGCCAGCGCCGCCAGGGCCGCCGCCCCGGTCTTGCCGAGCGAGCCCGCGACGATCAGGAGGTGGCCGTAGCTGCCCTTGTGAGCGTTCCGCGGCCGCGGCGGGAAGTGCCGCGCGACGTCCTGGAGCTCCAGCACGAAGGTCGTCACGCCGCGAGCGAGCTCGGCCTCGGGCACTCCGATCGGGACGACCTCGACCTCGCCCGCCAGCTCGGGTCCGACGCCGGTCACGAGCCCGCGCTTCCAGCCGGCGAAGGTCAGCGTGAGGGTGGCGTGCACCGCAGGACCGGCGGGCGCTTCCCCGTCCGCCGGCGCCCCCGACGGAACGTCGAGCGCGACGACGGGCCGGTCGCTCGCGTTGATCAGCTCGATCAAGCGCGCGACGAGCCCCTCGGGCGCGCCACGCGCGCCCGTGCCGAGGAGGGCGTCGACGACGACGTGCGCGCTCGCCAGCGCCTCCGCGGCCGCGCCCTCGTCCTCGACGCGCCACGGGCGCACGCCGGTACGCTTGAGCGCGCGCAGCATCTCGGCGGCGTCGCCGCCGATCTCGCCCTCCGGAAACGCCAGCAGGACCTCCGGCCGCGCCCCCCATTTCTTCAGCCACCGAGCGGCGACGAAGCCGTCGCCGCCGTTGCCGCCCTTGCCGCAGACCACCGCCACCCGCGCATTGCGCCCCGCCTTGAGATCCTCGAGCAGCGTACGGATCTCCTCGGCCGCGCCGCGTCCCGCGTTCTCCATCAGCGTGGCGGCGGGGATGCCGAGCTCGTCGATCGCGCGACGATCGAGCCGCCGCACCTCCGCGGCGGTGAAGAGCGGCTGCACCCGCGCTACCGGCCGGCGGCGAGCGCCGCGGCCTGGACGAGGAAGTCGGCGAGGATCGCCGTGTACGCCTCCCGCCACTCGGCGCGCGCCGCGCGCGGCAGCTCGATGTGGAGCCCGCGCTCGGGAAGCCGGAGGATCCCGTTCTTCTTCGCTCCCGAGGCGGCGTAGCGGAGCGTGTCGGCGGGCTCGACGAGGATCTCGAGCCGTGGCGCCCCGCGGTTCGCCCGGAGGTGCGCGTCGCGGATGACCTCGAGGAGCACGCGCAGGCGGAAGGCCTCGTCGCGGTCCACGCCGACGGTGGCGATCTCGATCCGGCCCGCCGCGTCGCGGTGGTTGTTGCCGTGGACCTCCGCGAGGAAGCGCAGCGGGCCCTGCGCGACCTCGCGCACCCGGCGCTCGTACGCCTCGTAGACCTGGCGCGCGCCGTCCGTGGCGACCTCTTCCGCCAGCGGCCGGCCGGGGACGCCCTCGAACGGCCGGTTGACCTCGTAGCGGCGCCCGGCGCGCTCGCGCGCGTCGGGCTCGAGCCCGAACCCCGTGGCGATGACGACGCCAAAGCCGGTACGCCGCGCGAGGGCCGCGGCGATGTCACCGGTGCGCGGGTCCGAGGTGCCGTGGGGCGCCGCGATGACCAGGCCGCGCCAGCCCGGCTGGCCCGTGATCGAGCCCGTGGCGGTCGTGGTGTCGAAGGTGACCGGATGCGGCGCGCAGCCGTAGAGGATGACGGGCGCGATGGCCACGCTAATCGCCCACGAGCATAGCCTGCGCCAGCGCATACTCCCCTTCGTGGGTGAGCGTGAGCAGCATGCGACTCCCACCCCGCGAGCGCCCGATCTCCCTCGACCGTCCGGAGAGCACGAGCTCCGGCGCCTGGCCGCGCTCGCGGCGCACCTCGAGCTCGCGCCAGTTCACGCCCAGCCTGAGCCCGGTGCCGAGCGCCTTCAACGCCGCCTCCTTCGCCGCGAAGCGCGCCGCGAAGTGCGGCACGGGGTCGCGCCGCCCGCGGCAGTAGGCAATCTCCTGCGCGGTGAAGACGCGCTCCAGGAAGCGGTCCTGCCAGCGGTCGATCACCTCGCGCATGCGCGGGATGTTCACCAGGTCGACGCCGATCCCCGTGATGGTCACGCCGCCGCTATCGCCCGAGCTGGCGCCGGATGATCCCCGCGAGCTCGTCGGCCATCGCGCCGATGCGCGAGGCGTCGGGACCCTCGAGCATGACACGCGCGAGCGGCTCGGTGCCCGAGTAGCGGAGGAGGATCCGCCCGTTGCCGCCGAGCTCCTGCTCGAAGGCGGCGACCCGCTCGCCGAGCCCCTGGACCGTCTCGAGCGGCGGCTTCGACCCCACCTTGACGTTCAGGAGCACTTGCGGAAACTTCTGCATGCAGGCGGCGAGCGAGGCGAGCGTCTCCCCCGTCTCAGCGGCCACGCTCAGGAGTACCAGCGCCGACAGGACGCCGTCGCCGCCGGGCGCCCGGTCGAGGAACAAGAGATGGCCCGACTGCTCGCCGCCCAGGTTGGCGCCGAGCTTCTGCATCTCCTCGTACACGTAGCGGTCCCCGACCTGCGTCTTGACGACGCGGATGCCCGCGGCGCGGAGGGCCTGGTCGAGGCCGAGGTTCGCCATCACGGTGGTGACGACGACCTGGCCCTTGAGCCGGCCGCGCGTGGCGAAGTGACGCCCCGTGATCGCGAGCGCGTGGTCACCGTCGCGGATCTCCCCGGTCGCGTCCACGGAGATGAGCCGGTCGCCGTCGCCGTCGAAGGCGAAGCCCACCGACGCGCCGCTGCCGCGGACCTTTTTCTGGAGGGCTTCGGGATGGAGCGCGCCGACGCCCTTGTTGATATTGGTCCCCGTCGGCCGCGCGCCGAGCGCCAGGACCCGCGCGCCGAGCCGCCGGAAGGCGCGCGGCGCCACACGATACGTCGCGCCGTGGGCGCAGTCGAGGACGATCGTGAGCCCGCCGAGGTCGAGCGGGAACGCGGCGCAGAGGAAGTCGACGTAGTCGGTCTCCGCGCGGTCGTACACGACCAGCTCGCCGATCCCCGCGCCGCGGGCCCGCGGCGCCTGGTCGGGCCCGCCGAGCCGCCGCTCGATCTCGTCTTCCCACGCGTCGGGGAACTTCGTGCCCTCCGAGGAAAAGAGCTTGATGCCGTTGTCCTCGAACTGGTTGTGCGATGCGCTCAGCACGATGCCGCCGTGCGCCTCGAGCTGGCGCGTGAGGAGCGCGATGGCGGGCGTCGGCAGGACGCCGACCGTGTAGCAGTCGGCGCCGGCGGAGAGGAGCCCGGCGACCAGCGCCGACTCGAGCAGCGGGCCGGAGCGGCGCGTGTCGCGCCCGATGACGAGCCGGGCGCGCTCCGCGCCGTGCTCGGCCTGAAGCGTGGCGGCGAGCTGCCGCCCCACACGAAAGGCGAGGTCGGGCGTGAGGGGCTCCTCGTTGGCGACGCCGCGGATGCCGTCGGTCCCGAACAGGCGCGTCATTGACCGTTATTATAGGGCCCGCGGCGCGTTCCGCAGGCGCTCCGCGACGCGTACGGCATCGAGCGTGTCGGCCACGTCGTGGGTCCTCAGCAGGGCCGCGCCGTTCCACACGGCGACGGCGGTCGCGGCGAGCGAGCCCGCTAGACGCTCGCCGGTGCCGTCGCGCCCGATGATGGCGCCGATGAAGGACTTGCGGGAGACGCCGACGCAGAGCGGTCGGCCGAGCGCGCCGAGAGCGGGGAGCCCGCCGAGGACGCGCGCGTCCCAGGCGTCCCATGGCACGCCCTCGTCTCTGAAGAACCCGATCCCGGGGTCAACGACGATCCGCTCGTCCGGGACCCCCGCCGTGCGGGCCCTCTCGAGCGCCTCGCCGAGCAGGCTCTTGACGGTCGCGACCGGGTCTGGGCCGGGGGCGGGCGCGCCGCGGAGACCCGTAGCCTCTGCGCGTTGCTCGAAGTCCGGGCTCGTGGAGTCTCCGGGACGGGTCACCGCGAGCGTGGTCGACGAGGCGCGCCCGCCCCGGGCCCTGGCGGGCGCGGCCATGAGGATGACGCCGGCGTGGTGCTGGGCGACGAGCGCGGCGACGGCGGGATCGCGGAGGCCGGAGACGTCGTTGATCACCCGGGCGCCGGCCTCCAGCGCCGCGCGGGCCGGCGCGGGACGCGCGGTGTCCGCCGACACGGGCACGGGCAGCTTGCCGACGAGCAGCTCCACCGCGCGGACCAGACGCAGGCACTCCTCGGCCTCAGAGATCTCCGTCGCCAGGTAGGGGGCCGTCGAGCGTGCGCCCACGTCGATCAGCGCGGCCCCGGCTCCGACCATCGCGAGCGCGGCGCGGAGGAGGTCGTCGTCACGCGTCACGACGGACCCCGCGTGGAACGACTCGGGGCTCACGTTGAGGACACCCATGACGGCGACGGAGAGCCCGTCGCCGAGGGACAGGCCGGCGAGGGTGGCTCGGCTCGGGATCACGGCGAGCCGCGCGCCGCTACGCCGGGGCGGCGGCTTCCTGGAACGGACGGGTGCGCAGGATGCGCGCGATCTCCTCGCCGTCGAGGGACTCGCGCTCGAGCAGCGCCCGGGCGAGCGCGTGGAGCTTCTCGATGTTCTCCTCGAGAATCTGCCGCGCGCGGCTCGCGCACTCGAGCACGATACGCTTGATCTCCGAGTCGATCATCAGCGCCGTGTCCTCGCTGTAGTCCTTCTGGCGTGCCACCTCGCGCCCCAGGAAGATGTGCTCCTCGTTCTTGCCGAACGTGAGCGGGCCGAGCCTGTCGGACATGCCCCACTCGCAGACCATCTTGCGCGCCATCTCGGTCGCCTTCTCGAGGTCGTCGCCGGCGCCCGTCGTCTGCTGGTGGAGGACGATCTCCTCCGCGGCGCGCCCGCCCAGGAGGATCGTGATCCGGTTGACCAGGTACTCCTTCGAGTAGTTGTACTTGTCGTCGAGGGGCAGCTGCTGCGTGAGGCCGAGCGCGCGGCCGCGCGGGATGATCGTGACCTTGTGCACCGGGTCGGTGCCTGGCAGGAAATCGGCCACGAGCGTGTGGCCCGCCTCGTGGTACGCGATCGTCCGCTTCTCGGCGTCCGAGATGATCATCGAGCGGCGCTCGACGCCCATGAGGACCTTGTCCTTGGCGTTCTCAAAGTCCACCATCTCGACCAGCTTCTTGTTCTGGCGCGCCGCGAGTAGCGCCGCCTCGTTGACGAGGTTCGCCAGATCGGCGCCGGAGAAGCCGGGCGTCCCGCGCGCCAGAACCTTCAGGTCGACGTTCGGCGCGAGCGGGATGCGCCGCGTGTGCACGCGCAGGATCTCCTCGCGGCCCTTGACGTCCGGGCGCGGCACGACCACCTGACGGTCGAAGCGCCCCGGGCGGAGCAGCGCCGGGTCCAGCACGTCGGGCCGGTTCGTCGCGGCGATCAGGATGACGCCCTCGTTCGTCTCGAAGCCGTCCATCTCGACGAGGAGCTGGTTGAGCGTCTGCTCGCGCTCGTCGTGGCCGCCGCCCAGGCCCGCGCCGCGGTGCCGTCCGACGGCGTCGATCTCGTCCATGAAGATGATGCAGGGCGCGTGCTTCTTGCCCTGTTCGAACAGGTCACGCACGCGCGAGGCGCCCACGCCCACGAACATCTCGACGAAATCCGAGCCCGAGATGGAAAAGAACGGCACGTTGGCCTCTCCGGCGATCGCCTTCGCGAGCAGCGTCTTGCCGGTGCCGGGCGGCCCGACGAGGAGGACGCCCTTCGGGATCTTGCCGCCGAGCTTCTGGAACTTCTGCGGGTCCTTGAGGAAATCGATGATCTCCCGCAGCTCCTCCTTGGCCTCGTCGACGCCCGCGACGTCCTGGAACGTCACCTTGTTCTGCTTCTCCGAGATCAGCCGTGCGCGCGCCTTGCCGAACGAGAGCGCTTTCGCGCCGCCGCCCTGCATCTGGCGCATGAAGAAGATCCACACGCCGATGAAGAGGAGCATCGGCACCCATTGTAGAAAAATCGCGTACCACGGGTTCGCGTCGGGCGGCTTCACCGCGATCCGCACGCCGCGGTCCTTCAGCGTCTTGATGAGGTCGGGGTACTCGACGATGTACGTCCGCTGCGTCTGCGCGGAATCCTTGAGCGTGTACGTGACGTGGTTGCCACGGATCACGACGGAGTCGACCCGGCCCTGGTCCACGGCGCGCAGGAACTCGGAGAAGTTCGGCTGCTCCTGGCCGCCCTGCTGCGCGCCCTGGAACACGGTGAACAGCAGGATGACGATCAGGCCGATCACCATCCAGAGGGCGAGGTTTTTATACACCTGATTCATGCCTGGCCATTATAGCATCAGGCGCCAAATGACGCGGCGCGGCGCTCAGCCGCCGTCGAGCTCGGCGATGTACGGCAGGTTCCGGAAGAGCCCGTCGTGATCCAGGCCGTAGCCGACGACGTAGACGTTCGGGAGCGTGAAGCCCACGTAGTCGAGCTCGAGCGCGACCTGGCGGCTCTCGACCTTGTCGACGAGGACGCACACCCGCACGCGCGCGGGGTGGCGCGCCTCGAGGTTGCGCTTGAGGTACGCGAGCGTGAACCCCGTGTCCACGATGTCCTCGACGATCAGCACCTGCCGGCCCTCGATCGACATCGAGAGGTCGGAGACGAGCCGCACCTCGCCCGAGGACGTCGTGCCGCCCGCGTAGCTCGACACGCCGATGAAGTCGGTCGTCAGGTCGATCGGGATGGCGCGGATCAGGTCGGCCATGAAGACGAACGCGCCCTGGAGCACGCCGACCAGGATCGGACCCTGCGCGGCGTAGTCGCGCGCGATCGCCCGGCCGAGCTCCGCGACGCGCGCCCGGAGCGCCTCCTCGGTGATGAGGACGCGGCCCGCGCGCGGGGCCATCCTAGCGGGCCGTGACGTACGTCGAGAACGCGCGGCCGGCGGCCAGGCGCGCGGCCACTTCCTGCGCGGCCTCGCGCGTGGCGTACGCGCCCACGCGCACGCGGAAGCGCACGGCGGCCCCGTCGATCTCGGCGACGTAGGCATCGTGGCCCGCGGCGGCCAGGCGCGCGCGCAGCGCCTCCGCCGGCTCCCGCGCCTTGTAGGCCCCCACCTGGACCGTGAAGCGGCCGGGCGCCGGCGGCGCGAGCGCCTCCGCATTGTCCGTCTGCGGCGGCTCCTGCTTGGGGGCCTCGGCCCTCGGCGCCTCGCCGCGCGGCTTCGCCGGCTTCGCGGCCGGCGGCGCCGTGAGCGGGGCCGTGAGCTCGTGGTAAAAGGTCAGCCGGGGCGGCGTCTCGGGCGCGCGCGTCTCGCGCTCGCGGGCTCGCTCGCGCGGCGCCTTCGCCACGGCCGCGCTCGGGACCGGCGGGAGGCCCGGCCAGAAGCGACCCACCATCAGGCCGAGCAGGAACGTCGCGCCCAGGATGGCGAGGCCGCCGACGACGACGAAGAACGTACTCACGCCTCCGCCGCCGCGCCTCGTTCGCGACGCCATGGACCCGCCGCGCAGCATCACATCGACTCCGGTGCCGAGACGCCGAGGAGCTCGAGGCCGTTCCGGATCACGCGCCCGACGGTGGCGCAGAGGGCGAGTCGCGCGAGCATGAGCCGCCGGTCGTCTTGGATCACGCGGTGGTTCTTGTAATAGGGGTGGAACGCGGCGGCGAGCTCGGAGAGCCAGTACGCGACCCGATGGGGCTCGAGCGCCTGCGCCGCGCCCCGCACGACCTCCGGGTACTGGAGGAGCCGCTTGATGAGCGCCTGCTCCTCGGGTGCCGTGAGCGGCGAGGGATCGGCTTTTTCCAGCGGCGGCACGGCGATGCCCTGCTCTCCCACCTGCCGGTCGATGGACCGGATCCGCGCGTGCGCGTACTGGACGTAGTAGACGGGGTTCTCGCTCGACTGCCGGGTGGCGACGGCCAGGTCGAACTCGAGCGGGCTGTCGTGGCGCCGCGTGAGAAAGGTGAAGCGCGCGGCGTCGCGTCCGACCTCCTCGAGGAGCTCCTCCATCAGGACGAACTCGCCGCGGCGCTTCGACATGCGGACGGGCTGGCCGTCACGCAGAAGCGTCACGAGCTGGACGATGAGGACCTCGAAGGCCTCGGCCGGGTGGCCGAGCGCCTGCATCGCCGCCCGCAGGCGCGGCACGTAGCCGTGATGGTCGGGACCGAAGAGGTCGATGACCCGGTCGGCGTCCGCGAACTTCACGTAGTGGTGGTTCGCGATGTCCACGGCAAAGTAGGTCACCTCGCCGCTCGACCGGCGCAGGACGCGGTCCTTCTCGTCGCCCGCGTCGTCGCCGGCCTCGGTCGAGCGGAACCACAGCGCGCCGTCCTTCTCGTAGGTCAGGCCGCGCGCGGCGAGCGCCTCGAGCGCCTGCTCGGCGAGCCCGCGGTCGCGGACGTCGCGCTGCTCCGAGGTCCAGACGTCGTACTCGACGCCGTAGTCGCGCAGGGCGCGCCGCTGCTGCTCGAGGATGCGCGCGACCGCCCAGCGCCCGAAGTGCTCCAGCCGCTCGCGCTCGGAGCCGACGACCCGCGATTCGAGTGCCTGCATCCCGTCGGCGCCCTTGGCGCGACATTCACTCACGTAGTCGCGCGCCAGGTCGATCAGATAGTCGCCCGGATAGCCGTTGTCGGGAAGCGGCACCGGCTGTCCGAGCTCCTGGAGCACGCGCGCCTCGAACGAGCGCGCGAGCGCCTCGAACTGCGTGCCCGCGTCGTTGACGTAGTACTCGGTCGTCACGGCGGCGCCCTGCGAGCGCAGCAGGCGCGCGAGCGAGTCGCCGATGGCCGCGGCGCGGGCATTGACGATCACGAGCGGGCCTGTCGGGTTCGCGGAGACGAACTCGAGACGGATGCGGCGGCCGCGCGCGGCCTCGCTCCTGCCGTAGTGGTCGCCCGCGGCGAGGATCTCGCGCAGCGCGCCCGCGCACCACGCGGGCGCGAGAAAGACGTTGAGGAACCCCGGGCCCGCGACCTCCAGCCGCTCGACCTCCGGCAGCGACGGGAAGTGCTTGACGATCAGCTCGGCGATCTGCCGCGGAGGCTTCTTCGCCGCGCGCGCGAGCGTCATGGCCGCGTTCGTCGCGTAGTCGCCGTGCTCGGGCTGGCGCGGCACCTCCCAGACGCACGTCGGAGGCTCCGGCAATCCCGCGTTGGCGAGCGCCGTCCGGACTCCCTCGGTCAACCGTTCGGTGATCGACATGACAAAAAATGCCGCGCGGCGGCGGCGTCACATTCAATGATACGCGCGCGCCCGAGTCCGGGCCGAAGAAAAAGGGCGAAAAATCACGGACTCACGGGCCAACACCTCGTGCTTTGCCGCGGGGCTGCTTGGCCGCGCGGCGGCGCCTTCCCGGTGCCCGCTCGCCGACGACGCGCGGTCGTGCGCGTCGCTCGCCCGAGCGCCGCGCGGGGCGAGCGTGGGGCCCGTTCGCAGCGCCCCGATCGGAGGCCTCGGCCCCGTCTCAGGCCCTGGTGTCTAACTCATTGATTTATCGCAATGCATGGGAGAGCGCCCAGGCGGTCGCGATGGCGGTGCCGAGACTCACGGCCGAGGCCGCGGCGAACACACGGATCGAGCGCGCGATGTCCGCCGCCGCGGGCAGCGGCCCCCTGCCGAGCCGGTACGCGCCGGGTTTCTCCAGCGTGACGCCGAGCGCGCCGGCCATCGCCGACATCGTGAAACCCGCGTTCGGGCTCGCCGTGCGACGGCGATCGTGCAGCATCACGCCCGCCGCGCGCGCCGCGCTTTCACCCGCGAGCCGCGCTCCGGCGACGATCGCCCAGCCCGCGAGGCGCGCGGGCGCCAGGTTGAACAGGTCGTCGAGCCGCGCGCCGACCTTGCCAAAGTACTCGAGGGTCCCCTCGCGATAGCCGAACATCGCGTCGGCGGTGTTGATCGCGCGGTAGACGGCGGCACCCGGCAGCCCGAACGCGAGGTAGAAGCACACGGGCGCGACGAAGGCGTCGGTCAGGTTCTCGGCGACCGACTCGATCGTCGCCGAGGCGACGTGTCCCGCGTCGAGCGTGGCCGTGGGCCGGCTCACGAGGTGACGGCCGACGGCCGCGCGTGCCGCGGCGAGGTCGCTGGCCGCGAGCGCCGCCTTCACGCCGAGCGCGGCGGCGGCGAGGCTCCGGAGCGACAGGAGGCACGCGAGCGCGAGCGCCTCCACGAGCGCGCCCAGTCCTTCGAGACGCGCCGCGAGCGCGCCGACGACATGGCCGCCGAGGCCGGCGAGGACAGCGGCGCCGAGCGCCGTGAGAGCGCCGCCGAGTAGCAGCGCGGCCGGGCCACCCCGGCGCAGCGCGCGCCCGCCCGCGCCGAGCGCGCGACCGAGCCACGCGACCGGATGCACGCAGTTCGGCGGATCACCGAGCGCCAGGTCGAGCGCGACGGCGAGGAGCAGGACGGCGACCGCGTGGCGAATCGGCTCAGGCTCTCGGGACGGCGAGGCCGGCGAGCCTCGCGACCGCCTGGAGGTCGAGCGCCGCACCGACCACGCGGGCGAGCCGCTCGTAGGGGTCGCCACGCGACGCGCCCCAGCGCGGATCGGGCGCGCGGCCCGCATGGGCCGCGAGGTGACGCAGGAGCGCGCCGCGAAGCGCGTCGTTGGCGAAGAGGCCGTGCAGGTAGGTGCCGGCGACGTTGCCCGACGCGCTTGCGACGCCGTCGGCGTCGACGGTGGGAGCGCCCGCACGCTCGAGGACGGCGAAGAGCCGCGGCGCGTCCGGCGCCACGCGCGTCTGTCCCGCGTGGATCTCGTACGCCGTGACCTCGCTCCCGGCCGCGGCGTCGAACGGCCCCGGTGCCCTGGCCACACGCGCGCGGACGCGCACGGTCGTCTTCGACGGCGAAAAAGTCGTCACTACCGGCAGGAGGCGGAGGCCCTCCCGGGAGGGCGCGGGCGACTCCACGCCCTCGGGATCGAGCACGGCCTCGCCGAGCATCTGGAAGCCGCCGCAGATGCCGAGCACCTGGCGTCCCGCGGCCGCGGCGTCCCGGATCGCCGCCGCGAGCCCGCGCGCACGGAGCCAGTCGAGATCGGCCACGGTGCTCTTGCTCCCGGGCAGCAGGACGAGGTCGGCCGAGGCGAGCGCGTCCGGCGTCGTGACCCAGCGCACGCGCACGCCGGGCTCCTCGGCGAGCGGCTCGACGTCGTCGAAGTTGGCGACGTGCGGGAGCCTGACGACCGCGATCTCGAGCGCGGCGTCGCCGCCGCCCGCCGGGGCGCGCGGCGAGTCGAGGTCCAGCGAATCCTCCGCGGGCGCAAGCCGGCCGTCGATCCAGGGCACGACGCCGAGCACGGGCACGCCCGTCCGAGCCGTCAGCTCCTCGAGCCCCGGCCGGAGAACCTCGGCGTCGCCGCGAAACTTGTTGACGACGAAGCCGCCGACGCGCGCGCGGTCGGCCGGCTCGAGCAGCGCGAGCGTGCCCACGAGGGCGGCGAAGACGCCGCCGCGATCGATGTCGCCGACGAGCAGCACGCGCGCGTCGGCGAGCCGGGCGACGCGCATGTTGACGATCTCGGTCGCTGTCAGATTTATCTCCGCCGGGCTCCCCGCCCCCTCGATGAGGACGAGGTCGTGGGCGCGCCTGAGACGCTCGAGACTCTCCGCCACGATCGGCAGCAGTCGCGGCTGCATGCGCCCGTACTCGCGCCAGTCCACCGTCCCGACGGCCCGGCCCCGCACGACGACCTGCGAGCGATCGCCCGCCTCGGGCTTGAGGAGGATCGGGTTCATGTCCACGCTCGGCTCGACGCCGGCCGCCTCCGCCTGCGCGGCCTGCGCCCGCCCGATCTCGCCGCCGTCGGCCGTGACCGAGGCGTTGAGCGCCATGTTCTGCGACTTGAAGGGCGCGACGCGGTAACCCGCGCGCGCGAAGAGGCGGCAGAGGGCGGCGGTCAGGACGCTCTTGCCGACGCCGGAGCCCGTCCCCTGCACCATCAGGCAGGGCGCCAGCTCGGTCATGTCGACGTGAGCGTCCGGAACATCGCCCCGCCTAACGAGCCGGCGTCGAATAGCGGCGCCGGAGCCCGCGCCAGAGCGCGGTCTTCTCCCAGCGCGGCTCGGCCAGGCGACGCCACTCCGCATCGAAGTGCGGGCTCGGGAACAGGACCGTGATCATCTGCTCGCCGCGCCCGTTCCAGAGCCTGAGCCCCCATGTCGTCGGCGCGCACGATCCGCCCTCCGTCGTGAAGAACGCGGCGCGCGCGACGCGCCGGACCCGCATGAGCTCTTCGCTGCGAACACCGCGGTGGTCGCCGACGCAGAGGTGGAAGTGCCAGGCGCCCGGATCCACGGTGAGGTAGCCGTCGAGCATCGTCACCTTGGGCGGCGCCGCGAACCGTATCTCGTAGGCGGCGCCCTCGAGGAGCGGGCCGACGCTGACGTCCTCCCAGTGCGCCGTGAAGATCTCGGTCAGGAGCCGTTCGATCCGGTCGCCGGCGACCGGCACGTCGAAGTAGGCGGTGACGGTCCCGTCGAGCTCGCGCTCGACGCTCGTCGGCGGCACGTCGTCCCCCGAGGCCTCGTCCACGGGGAGAGGATACGGTCACTCGAGGGTGAACACCACCGGCAAGCGGACACGCAGGACGCGCGGCGCCACGCCCGGCGGGAACGGCTCGGGGGCGAGCCGCCGCACCGTCTCGAGCGCCGCCTCGTCGAGGAGCCCGTGGGAGGAGGAGTCGGCGAGCACCACGGCGTCGAGCGTCCCGTCGCGGCGGATCACGATCTCGAGCGCGACGGTGCCCTGCAGCCCGCGGCGGCGCGCGGCAGCGGGGTAACTGAGCGACGCCTGGACACGCTG
Organism: Candidatus Rokuibacteriota bacterium; assembly: GCA_003220595.1. GTDB lineage: Bacteria > Methylomirabilota > Methylomirabilia > Rokubacteriales > CSP1-6 > AR19. The sequence goes on from QHSZ01000048.1 coordinate 17,018, forward strand.
GCGAAGGCGCGCGAGATACGGAGCGTACTCGGCGCCGGGCGCGCCGGCGCCCCCCCCGCCGGGTGCGGCGAGGGCGAGCGCGCGGCCCGCGTCGGGCGCCGTGGCGAGCTCGACGCCGCCCGGCACGCCGGCTCCGGCCGTCAGCGTGCCGTCGGCCGGGCTCGCGCCCTCGCCATCGGCCGGCGCTCCGGGCCCTGCCGGCGCGCGGGGCGCCGCGCCGTCGTCGACTTCCCCGACGACGACTCCCGACGCTGGGGACGGCTCGGGCGCGGCGACGGGCGACGCACTCGGCGCCGCTCGCGACGCCGGCGAAGGTTCCGGCGCGGCGGCCGGCGCCGCCGCCGGCGGAGCCTCGACGACGCGTGACGCGCGCGGGGGGCGCGGCGCCGGCGCCCTGGCAGCGCCCGAGCCCTCGCGCGCGCCCGTGGCGGCCGCCTCGCTCTCGGCGCCGGCCCCGCGCGTGAGATCGATGAAGAGCGCGCCGAGCTCCGGCTCGCGCGTGACGAAGAGCGCGAGGGTCAGGAGCACCGTCGCGTGGAGCGCGAGCGACGCCGCGAGCGTCGCGAGGCGTCTCGGCCGCGTCATGGGTGCTCCGCGAGCCACCGGCTGATGCCGGCGGCGAGCGCGGCGCGCGCCGCGCGCGCGACCACGGCGCCGAGCTCGCTCACGGGGCCGCCGAAGCGGCAGGGGCGCCCGCGGCCGGTGGCCGCGACGACGACCGCGTCGGTCGAGGTGCCGCTGGCGAGCGTGCCGTCGCCGCATCGCACGCCCGCCGCGGCGAGGAGCGCGGTCTTCACCTCGGTGATCGTCATGACGGCGTTCACGAGCGCGGCGGGCTCGGGCGCCGCGTCGACGACGACGATCGCGTTGATCGTCGACGGCATCCAGACCGCCGCGGGGGCGACGCCGGCGGCGATGCGGTTGCTGAGCCCCACGGTCACGACCGCGAGGGCGCCAAGGCCGTGCTCGGCGACCTCGGCGCGCTCGGCCGTCTCGGTGTGGGCGGAGGTGAGGAGCCCGATCCACGGCGCGGGCACGCCGCGGCGCGCCGCGAACTCGGCGAGCCGTGCCTCGAGGCCGGGCAGCGCAACGTGCTTCGGCACGTGCAGGTTCACGATCGCGCGCGCTGCGCCGAGGCCGCCGCCGACCACCGCCGAGGAGACCGCGGCCAGCGGCGCGCGCGCCGTCACCACCACGGCCTCCCGGTCCGCGGCGACCTCGACGCCGTCCATCAGAACGCGGCCCGCAGGCCGACGAGCGCCGTGAGGCCGAGCGCGGGGAAGCCGCGCACCTCCGCGTAGCGCTCGTTCAGGAGGTTCTGCACGCGGGCGGTGAGGTCGACCGATTGCAGGGAGCCGTACCGGTCCACGAGACGGTAACCGCCCCCGATATCCACGCGCGTGTGGCCGCTGTTGTAGAAGCCGGCGCCGAGCGCGTTCGAGGCCTCCCACTGCTGGGTGGCGACGTGGACCTGGGTGAAGAGCGAGAGGCCCTTGACGGGCTCCCACGTGAGCCCGATGTTCCACCGGTGCTCGGGCTCGCGCGAAATCGGGTGGCGCGTCGCCAGCACCAGGCTGTTCGTATACGTGTAGTTGAGCGAGGCCACGAGGTCGTCCAGCACGTCCACCTCCGAGGTGAACTCGATGCCCCGCGCGCGCGCCCGGCCCGCGTTCACGCCTCTGACGAACGGCGGCGTCGCGATCGAGACGAGCCCGATCAGGTTCTCGAAGTCGTTCTTGAAATAGGTCAGACCGAGGCGCGCCCGGTTGGCCCAGAGGCTCTGGTCCGCGCCGACGTCCCAGGAGAAGCTCACCTCGGGCTTGAGCGTTGGGTCGGAGAAGCCGGGGAAGAACAGCTCGTTGAAGGTCGGCGCGCGGAAGCCCGAGCCGGCGCCGCCGCGGAGCCGCGTCCCCCACTCCTTCACCGCGTACGCGAGCGAGCCGCGCTCGGTCGTGTTCCGGCCGAACTGGCTGTTGTCCTCCACGCGGACGCCGGCCGACAGGAAGAGCCGCTCCCAGAACCGCAGCTGCTCCTCGAAGAACCCGGACGTCGTGTGCGTGTCCGCGTCGAAGGGCGTGATCGGGGAGCCGGCGGCGCCCGGCTGCAGCCGTCCCTCCTCGCCCCGGAGCTCGAGGCCGAAGGTGCTCGTGGACCAGGAGCCCACGAAGAAGCGGTTGAGCCACTCCGCCTCCTTCCGCTCCACCTTGATCCGCGACGGGAACTCGCAGGGCGGGAACGGGCACTCGTCCGACCGGTCGGGGAGGTCGACGAAGGTGTTCGTGTTGTTGTACCTGCCGAGGCGCAGCTCGGTCTCCCACCACGTAACCGGCCGCGTCTTGCCCGCCAGCGTCATCACGTACGTCTCGCTGATGTTGCGGTTGTTGCTGTCGATGATGGGGTCGATCGGCAGCCGGCCGAAATTGGTCGAGACGAACTTCACGGGAAGCCCGGTCTCGGCCCGGGTGTAGCGGAGCGTGAAGTCGACGGAGCTCTGGTACGGGAGTGCCGCGCCCAGCCGGAGGTTCAGCGCGTTCTGCTCGGAGTCGTCGTTCTTGAACTGGCCGTTCGACTCCGTGTGGGAGGCCCCGAGGGCGTAATCGAAGATCTCGTACTGCCCCGCGGCGCCGCTGCGGGTCACGTAGGTGTCGCGGCTGCCAGCCTCCTGGGAGAAGGAGCCGGAGAAGGGGCCCCGCCCCTTCTTGGTGATGATGTTGATCACCCCGCCGATCGCGTCGGCGCCGTAGAGCGTGGACTGCGGCCCCCGGATCACCTCGATCCGCTCGATCGTGTCGGGCGAGATGTCCGAGAGGTCCACCTCGCCGAGCGTCGGGCTCTTGACGCGGACGCCGTCCACCAGGACCTGGACCTGCTTCGTGTTGGCGCCGCGGATCGTGATGGCCGACGTCTTGCCGAAGCCGCCCGAGCGTCGGATCTCGACGCCCGGGACCCGGCGCAGCGCCTCGTCTACCGTCGGATAGTGGAAGGTCTTGAAGTCTTCCTCGGTCACGACGGTGACGCTCGCGCCGAGCTCGGCCGCGGGCGTCTCCGTCTTCGTCGCCGTCACCACCACGGGGGGGAGCGTCTTCGCCTCCTGCGCCGCCGCCGGCGGCACCACCGCCAGCGCCGTCAACCATGCCATCACGAGTCTCCGTCGCATCGCTTCACTCCTTTTTCCGCGAAAGGGTTGGAAGGCCTGCTCCGGATAGGTCTCCTGACTCGTGGATCGTCGCGTTGCGCCCGGCCTTCCCGTCCGCCGCGCGGACAGTGGCGTCGTCGGGGCGCGTGCTCCCCACTCACAGTGGCGGGACCGTGCCGGTGTCTCACCGGCTTCCCTTTGACCCGGAGCTCACTCGCTCGCTCGAGACCGCTCGCAGCCTCCTTTCGTCGTCGGGGTGTCGAGGCACCCGGGGCGCGGGCCGTCCACCCGCCAGGTCGGCTGCACGACCGGCCGGCGCGTCGCCGGGTGCTTCTCCACCGTCACCTCGCAGCCGAACGCGGCCGCGAGCAGCGTCTCGCTCAGCACCGCCTGCGGCGCGCCCACCGCGACCTGGCGGCCGGCGGCCAGGAGCAGCAGCCGGTCGCACACCTCGGCGGCGAGGTTCAGGTCGTGGGAGACGAGCAGGATCGTGACGCCGCGCTCGCGGTTCAGTCGGCGTAGCAGGGCGGCCGTCTCCGCCTGGTACCGGAGATCGAGGTGGGCCGTCGGCTCGTCGAGGACAAGGAGCCGCGGCTCCTGGGCGAGCGCCCGCGCCACCGCCGCGCGCTGGCGCTCGCCGCCGCTCAGGCTGTCGAGCCGCTGCGCGGCGAGCTCGAGCACGCTGGTCGCCTGCATCGCGGCGCGCGCGCTCTCCCGGTCGGCCGGGCTCTCGAAGTAGCGCTCGGGCGCGTGAGGATAGCGCCCCATCAGGACCAGCTCCTCGACCGTGAACGGGAACTCGGGCGGCACGCCCTGCGGGACCACGGCGACCCGGCGCGCGAGCTCGGCCGGCCGCCAGTGCGGCAGCGGCCGCCCCTCGAGGAGGATCCCGCCGGCGTCGGGCGCAAGCACCCGGGTGAGCAGGCGGATCAGCGTCGTCTTGCCGGCGCTGTTCGGGCCGAGCACGCCGACGATCTCGCCGGTCCCG
>QHSZ01000049.1 GCA_003220595.1 Candidatus Rokuibacteriota bacterium
TCCTTGGCGATCTCGAGGCGCGCCAGCCGGTCGTGGTGACGGACACGGAACTGGCGGAAGCCGAGCGAGCGTAGAAACTCCTCGGCGGCATCCACCCGGCGGAGCTTCTCGGCCGTGATCCGGTCGCCGTACTGGAAGCGCGACGAGAGGCACGCGAACGAGGGCTTGTCCCAGGTGGGCAGGCCGAGCCGGCGCGACAGCTCCCGGATCTCGGTCTTCCAGAGCCCGGCCTCGATCAGGGGCGCGCGCACGCCGGAGCGCTCGGCGGCCTTCATCCCCGGCCGGTGGTCGCCGAGGTCGTCCATATTGGCGCCGTAGACGAGGGCCCGCGCGCCCTCGCGCGCGGCGATCGGCGCCAGCTTCAGGAACAGCTCCTCCTTGCAGAAGAAGCACCGGTTCGCCGGGTTCCGCGCGTAGTCCGGGTTCTGGAGCTCCTCGGTCTTCACGACGACGTGACGCATCCCCAGGAGCTCGCCGAGCCGCCGGGCCTCCGCCAGCTCGCTCGCCGGGTAGGTCTCCGAGTCCGCGGTCACGAGGAGCGCCTTCGCGCCGAGGGCGTCCTTCCCCGCCCGCGCGAGGAGCGTCGAGTCGACGCCACCCGAGAAGGCGACGACCACGCTCTCCAGGCCGCGCAGGACGTCGAGGAGCCTCCCGTACTTCGCCTCGCTCATGGCTCGAGTCTGATCAGGTCGTGGAAGGCGGCGTAGCGGTCCGCGATGTCGGCGGGCTTGAGCCGCGTGAGACGCTTCAGCGAGAAGTCCTCCACGGTGAACGACGCCATGACCGACCCGTAGGCGAGGGCGCGCCGCATCGCCGCCGCGTCCACGCGCTCCTGGGCGGCCAGGTAGCCCATGAATCCGCCGGCGAACGTGTCGCCCGCGCCGGTCGGGTCGTATACGGACTCGAGCGGATACGCCGGCACGAAGAAGAACGCCCCGTCCGTCAGCATCAGCGCACCGTACTCGCCGCGCTTGACGACGACGGTTCGCGGGCCGAGCCCGGCGATCGCGCGCGCCGCGCGGATCAGGTTCGGCTCGCTCGCGAGCTGCCGCGCCTCGCCGTCGTTGATCGTGACCACGTCCACCTCCGCGAGCACGCGGCGGAGCGCCTCCTGCTTGCCCTGGATCCAGAAGTTCATCGTGTCGAGGGCGACCAGCCGCGGGCGCTCCTTCATCTGACTCAGGACGTCGAGCTGGAGCTCGGGATCGATGTTGGCGAGGAACAGGAAGGGCGTGCGGCGGAGCCCGTCGCCGAGCGTGGGGCGGAAGGTGGCGAACACGTTGAGCTGCGTGTCGAGGGTCTTGGCCTCGTTCAGATCGTAGCTGTACTGGCCGGCCCAGCGGAACGTGCGCCCCTTCGACGTCTGGAGCCCCGTGATGTCCACGCCGCGATCGGCGAGGAGCCGCAGGTGGGCCTCCGGGAAGTCCTCGCCCACCGCGGCGACCAGACGCACCTGGGTGAAGAAGCTCGCAGAGTACGAGAAGTACGTCGCCGAGCCGCCGAGCGCCTCCTGTACCTTGCCGAAGGGCGTTTCCACGCTGTCGAGCGCCACCGAGCCCACCACCAGGAGATCACCCACGACGACTCCTTTGGGCAGGCGCGCGCCGGCGCCGCTCGCCCGGAAAGTACTTGTCGAGCAAGAGCCCCAGGCGCTGCCGCGTCCGCCGCGGGAACGCCTTCGGATGCGTGATGACCGCATTCCGCAGGAGGCTCGGGCACTCGCACGTGCGCCCCGGGCCGATGGCCGGGATCGCCGCGCGCAGCACGTCCTTGGCGGTCGCGACGTTCTTCAGGAGGTTCCGGACGACCGCCTCGACCGACACCGGCTCGTGCGTCTCGTGCCAGACGTCGTAGTCGGTCGCGAGCGCGAGCGTCGCGTAGCAGAGCTCCGCCTCGCGGGCAAGCTTCGCCTCGGGCATGTTCGTCATGCCGATCACGTCCACGCCCCAGCCCCGGTAGATCCGCGACTCCGCCTTCGTCGAGAACTGCGGCCCCTCGATACAGACGTAGGTGCCGCCCCGGTGCACCGTGGCGCCCGCCTGGCGGGCCGCCTTCTCGAGCGCGGTCGCAAGGTCCGGGCAGACCGGTTCCGCCATGCCGACGTGGGCCACGATGCCGTCGCCGAAGAAGGTGGAGGCCCGCCGCTTCGTCGCGTCGAAGAACTGGTCGGGGACGACCAGGTCGAGCGGGCGGATCGCGTCCTTCATGCTCCCGACGGCGGAGATCGAGATGACCCATTCCGCGCCGAGCGTCTTGAGCCCCCAGATGTTGGCGCGGAAGTTGAGCTCGCTCGGCATGACGCGGTGGCCGCGCCCGTGGCGCGGCAGGAAGATCACGCGCCGGTCGAGGTACCGCCCGGTGCAGAACGCGTCGGAGGGCTCGCCGAAGGGCGTCCGCACGCGGCGCCACCGGACGTCGGCGAGCCCCGGGAACTCGTAGAGCCCGCTGCCCCCGATGACGCCGACGGCGCCCTCGGCCGCGCCCCCCGCCATCACGCGACCTCGCCCAGCGTGCGATCGCGCTCCACGCCGGTCACCCGCACGCGCGTGAGCCGGCCCATGAGCCCGTCCGCCCCGTCGAACTGCACCTCGACGTAGTTTCCGCTGAGCCCGACGAGCCGGCCCGTGGCGCGGGCGCGCGTCTCGAGCACCAGCACTTCCTCGATCCCGCCCGTGAGCCTCCGGCGAAACTCGAAGTTCTTCCGCCGCGCGAGGTCGCGCAGCACGCGGCTCCGTCGCGCGAGCGTCGGCGCGTCCACGCGGTCGCCGAGGCGTGCGGCCTCGGTCCCCTCGCGGGACGAGTACGGGAAGACGTGGACGTAGGAAAACGGCAGCGCCTCGACGAGCCCGAGCGTCGCCTCGAAGTCCGCCTCGCGCTCGCCGGGAAACCCGACGATGACGTCGGCGCCCAGGCCCAGCGCGGGGAGGGCGCGAGCCAGGCGCTCGACGAGGTCCCGATACATCCGCGTGTTGTACGGGCGCCGCATGAGGCGCAGCACCCGATCGCTCCCGCTCTGGAGCGGGACGTGGAAGTGCGGCGCGATCCCTCGCGCCGTCGTCACGAGCTCGAGCAGCTCCGGGGTGAAGTACGCGGGCAGCACCGACGAGAGCCGGACCCAGCGGAGCCCCGGGAGCCCGACGAGCTCACGGAGGAGCGCGGCGAGCGTCGCGCGCGGCAGGAGATCGGCGCCGAAGTGGCCGAGGTCCACGCCCGTCAGGACGATTTCGGGATGGCCCGCCTCGACGAGGCGCCGCGCCTGCTCGAGCACGACCCCGGGCGCGAGGCTCCGGCTCGGGCCGCGGGCGAGGGGCACGATGCAGAAGGCGCACCGGTGCTGACAGCCGTCCTGGACCTTGAGGAACGCGCGCGAGCGCCCCGGCACCCGCGCGAGCGGCGCGACGTCGAGCGTGGGCGCCCCGCGGATATCCGAGACCTGCACGCGCGGTGTGAGGAGGTCATCGAGGAGGTCGGGCAGCCGGTGCTTGTCGGCGTTGCCGACGACCAGCGCCACCTCGGGCAGGCGGAGGACCTCGCCAGGGCTCGTCTGGGCCCAGCAGCCGGTGACGACGACCCGGGCGGCGGGGCTCACCCGCGCGGCGCGGCGGATCGCCTGGCGGTCGGAGAACACGGCGCGCGCCGTCACCGTGCACGTGTTCACCACGACGACGTCGGCGGGCTCCTCGACCGGCACGGTCCTGTAGCCGCGCGCCTCCAGCAGCGTCTGGAGCTGCTGCGTGTCCACCTGGTTCAGGCGGCAGCCCAGCGTCGTGAAGGCGACGGTCCGCGGCCTCACGCCGGGACCGGCTCGCGGAGCTGGCCACAGGCCGCGCCGATGTCCTCGCCCTTGCTCCAGCGAACCGTGGTCGTGAGGCCCGCGTCGAGCAAAATGGACTGGAAGGCGAGGATCCGCGGCAGCGGCGGCCGGCGGAACTCGGCCCCTTCCCAGTCGTTGAACGGGATCAGGTTCACCTTCGCGCGGATCCCGCGCAGGAGCCTCACGAGGCGCGCCGCGTCGTCCGGCGAGTCGTTCACGTCTTCGAGCAGCACATACTCGAAGAAGATCCGCTGGCGGTGGGCGAGCGGGTACCTCCGGAGCGCCGCCAGGAGCGTCTTGAGGTCGAAGGAGCGGTTCACGGGCATGAGCGGGCCGCGCACCTCGTCGCTCGCGGCGTGGAGCGAGATCGCGAGGTTCACCTTCAAGGCCTCGCGGCCGAGCTTCTCGATCCCCGGCACGAGACCCACGGTCGAGACCGTGATCCGCCGCGGCGAGTAGCCGAGGCCGAGCTTCGCGTCGGTGAGGATCCGGAGCGACGTCACGAGCGCCGCGTAGTTCGCGAGCGGCTCGCCCATCCCCATGAAGACGATGTGCGTGACGTGCTGGTCGGGCGCCAGCAGGCGGTTTGCCCCCAGCACCTGACCGACGATCTCGCCGGCCGTGAGGTTCCGCTCGAGCCCCATCACGCCCGTCAGACAGAACCGGCACTCGAAGCCACAGCCGACCTGGGTGGACACGCAGAGGGTGATGCGGTCGTCGTCGGGCATGACCACGGAGCTGATCCGGTTTCCATCGGCGAAGCGATAGACAAGCTTCCGGCTCCCGTCCTGCGACGGCGTCACGCGCTCGGGCTCGGGGACTTCGACCACGGCGCGCTCACCCAGTCGCCCGCGGAAGTCCTTGGGCAGATCGGACATCGCCTCGAGCTCGAAGACGCGCTTGCGATAGATCCACGTGGCGAGCTGGCGACCGCGATAGCGCGACGCGCCGAGCTCGACCGCGAGATCTTCGAGCTCAGCAGGCAGGAATCCCACGAGGTTCACGCGCGACATCCAGCAAAGAATAACACGAGCCCCTCGGACGAGAGTTTTCCACCGCTCCTGTGCAAAGGCCCGTGGATAACCGCGTGGGAAACTCCATCTTGCCGACGGATTTTCAGCGACTTAGAGCCCTCGCCCATTCGCTGCGCATCACCTTCGCAGGACGACATAGAGATCGAGCAGGTTCGTGTTCGTCGGTCCCGTGACGAGCAAGTCGCCGCTCGTCCTCAGATAATGGTAGGCGTCGTTGTCCGCCAGCGCCCGCTGCGCGTCGGCACCGCCGGCGTGTCCTCGTGCCACGGTGCCGGCGTCGATGATCGCGCCGGCGGCGTCGGTCGGTCCATCGGTGCCGTCGGTGCCGGCCGCGAGCACGGTGAGGCCCTCACCCCCGCGCAATTCCAGAGCCGCGGCGAGGGCAAGCTCCTGACAGCGCCCTCCCCTCCCCTTGCCGCGCACCGTCACCGTCGTCTCGCCGCCCGCGACGAGACAGGCCGGCGGCTCGAGCGCGCGCGCTCGCTCGACCAGCTCGCGCGCGACCCCGCGCGCCTCGCCGTGGAGCTCACGCGTCAGGAAGTGAGGCCGGTAGCCGAGCCGCGCGGCCGTCGCGCGCGCCGCGTCGGTCACCAGGGCGTTGTTGCCGATGATCAGGTTGGTGACGCGACCGAAGATCGGATCGCCCGGCTTCGGCGTCTCCTCGACCTCGCCGCGAAGGCCCGCCTCGATCCGGTCGAGGACCGAGACGGGCGTCCGGACGAAGATCCTGCGCCGCTCGAGAATCTCGAGGGCCGTGGCGTACGTCGTCGGGTCGGGCGCGGTCGGCCCCGAGGCGATCACGTCGAGCGGATCGCCGATGACGTCGGAGAGGGCGAGCGTGAGCACCGTCGCCGGCTGCGCCGCGCGCGCGAGCTGGCCGCCCTTGAACGCGGAGAGGTGCTTCCGCACGGCGTTCAGCTCCTCGATCGGCGCGCCGGCGGCGAGGAGCAGCCGCGTGACGTCCTGCTTCTCGGCGAGCGTCACGGGCGGCGTCGGCGCCGGCGTCAGCGCCGAGCCCCCGCCCGAGACCAGGAAGAGCACGAGATCGTCCTCGCGGGCGCTCCGCGCGAGCGCGAGCAGCCGCTGCGAGGCCGCGAGCCCTCGCTCGTCGGGCACCGGATGGCCCGCCTCGGCGAGGCGCACCCGCTCCAGCGGCGCCGTGTACCCGTCCTTGACGACCACGAACCCCTCGGCGATGCGGTCACCGAGGACCTCCTCCGCCGCGCGCGCCATGGCGCCGCCGGCCTTCCCGCAGCCGAGGACGAGGACGCGCTTCCAGCCGGGATCCGGGCGGAGATGCGATCGCACGAGCGCCGCCGGGTCACCGGCGGCGAGCGCCGCCTGCCAGATCGCGCGCGCGGCCTCGCGCGGCGTCACGAACGGAGCTTGAGGAGGCGCTCTCCCGCGTCCCTCAGAAATCCTAAGGATTTAGCCCGTTCCGGTCGGCCAGAGGCGGCACTAGAGCGCATCTCGCGTCAATCTACGTCAACGGCGAAAGCAGGAGAAGGGGGAATCAGGGGGAGGGCCAGCCGGAGCCGACTGGATCAGGTCAACCAGCAGCTTCCACTCGTCCTTCTTCAGCGGGCCGTGGCAGAGGTCGCGGCCTGAGCCGTTCTGACGCGTGCTGCTCGCCTCAGGGCAGGTCCGCACCTGGTCGCTGCTGCACGCGAGTCGTGCTACGGTTATGTCCGTGCGGCTCATAGAGACGTAGGCACAAGAGTCATACGCATGAAGCACCACCCCGAGGCTCATCATCGTCCGCACGACCCACCGGGGCACGGGCATGACCTTGCGCACCATCACCGTCACGGGATCATCGATCCGGCCATCGCCAGCACGGACCGGGGGATGTGGGCCCTCAAGTGGTCGTTCTTCGGACTCCTGGCGACGGCCCTGTTCCAGCTGGTCGTCGTGGTCATCTCAGGGAGTGTGGCCCTCTTCGCGGACACGCTCCACAACTTTGCCGACGCCGCGACCGCCATCCCCCTCGCGATCGCCTTCGCCTTCGCCCGGCTGAAGCCGAGCCGGCGCTTCCCCTATGGATACGGGCGGGTCGAAGATCTGGCCGGCGTGCTCATCGTGGTGACGATCCTGCTCACCGCTCTGCTGGCTGGCTACGAGTCCCTGCTCCGCCTGTTCCGCCCGCAGCCGGTGGAGCACCTCTGGGCCGTCGCTGGTGCATCCGTGGTCGGTTTCCTCGGAAACGAGGCGGCGGCCCTTATCAGGATCAAGGTGGGCCGGGAGATCGGCAGCGCCGCGTTGGTGGCGGACGGGTATCATGCACGGGCCGACGGGCTGACCAGCCTGGCCGTGCTGGTCGGGGCGATCGGGGTCTGGTCGGGCTACCCCCTGGCCGACCCGATGGTGGGGCTGCTGATCACCGTCGCCATCCTCCACCTGGTCTGGCAGTCGGCCCGCGCCGTGTTCACCCGGATTCTCGACGGGGTCGACCCAGAGGTCCTGGACGCCGTCGAGCAGGCGGCGAGACACGTGCCAGGCGTCCACAACGTCGCCGAGGTGCGAGCTCGCTGGATCGGCCATCGTCTCACCCTCGAGCTGAATGTCGCGGTGAACCCCGACCTTACGGTCACGGCGGGGCACGCTGTGGCGAAGGAAGTTCGCCACCAAGTGCTCCACCACGTCCCGCACGTGTCCGGTGTAACGGTGCACGTGGACCCGGCCACCGAGAGCGGAGAGGCCTTTCACCACATCGACAGCCATGCCCATGACGGGCTGCCGGTCCACCGGCACCGGTGACCGGGTGGAACAGCTGGGCCAGAGGAGGCCGATCATGGTGATCCTCATTGCGCTCGGCGTGAGCGCGCTTGTTGGACTGCTCGGCTATGCGCTGATCGTGGGTCCGGCCTTCTTCAAGTAGCGCACGGAGCCAGCGGATCACGCGGGCCGTTTAGGAACGCCGCCCGGACCTCGTTTCCACACTTCTTGACCGGACCTCCCTCCTTGTCGGATTCCCCTCTGTCCCTTAGACACGCGGAGCACAGCATAGTCTGGCGTGAGCGCGGAGGACTTGCTGTGGGTGGCGGCCCCAGCGGGATTCGAACCCGCGTTTCAGCTCTCGCCACCAATCACCTACATTGCCCGCATTCTCAACGACTTGATCTCTAGTCGGCAAGCAGTCGACGTCGCGCCAAGTGAGGGCCTGTTGCACGCTGTTGCGCGGCGTGAGTGACAGTCCAGAACGGTGAGCAATTGTCGGTTCGTGTGACCGTCCGGCTCTGTTCCTCGGCACGATTCGCATGGGGGTGAGAAGATGCGGTTCCGTACCCAGCGATGATCCCGACGTCGAGCGCTGAACAAGTCCTGCAAACTCTGGCCGGCTTCAAGGCATACGCGGCGGGCACGCTACTGGTGCTCGAACTCGCCGGCACGTTCGTTTTCGCCCTCAGCGGAGCGGCGGCCGGGGTCAAGCACCGACTCGATCTGTTCGGCGTCTTGGTCGTATCGTGCGCGACAGCCACCG
>QHSZ01000050.1 GCA_003220595.1 Candidatus Rokuibacteriota bacterium
CGGCATCAAGCGCGTGGCCGACGCGAAGGTCGGCGAGACGATCACCGAGGCCGCCCGGCCGACGGCGGCGCCCTTCCCCGGCTACCGCGACGCGAAGCCCATGGTCTTCGCGGGGCTCTATCCGATCGAGGACACCGACTACGAGGCGCTGCGGGACGCGCTCGAAAAGCTTCGCCTCAACGATCCCGCCTTCACGTACGAGCCCGAGACGTCGCTCGCCCTGGGATACGGGTTCCGCTGCGGCTTCCTCGGCATGCTCCACATGGAAATCGTCCAGGAGCGGCTCGAGCGCGAGTTCGACCTGTCGCTGATCGTCACGGCGCCGAGCGTAC
>QHSZ01000051.1 GCA_003220595.1 Candidatus Rokuibacteriota bacterium
AGATCGTCGTGGACTTCTACGACAAGCTGAAGTCCATCTCGAAGGGGTACGCGTCATTCGACTACGAGTTCGCCGACTTCCGCCCGTCCGACCTCGTCAAGCTCGACATCCTCCTGAACGGCGATCCGGTCGATGCGCTCTCGAGCATCGTCCACCGCGACAAGGCGTACGAGAAGGGCAAGGCGCTCGTGGAGAGGCTCCGGGGCGTGATCCCGCGCCAGCTCTTCGAGGTAGCGATCCAGGCGGCGATCGGAAGCCGCGTGATCGCCCGTGAGACGGTGAAGGCCATGGGCAAGAACGTCACCGCCAAGTGCTACGGTGGCGACATCACGCGGAAGCGGAAGCTGCTCGAGCGCCAGAAGGAAGGGAAGAAGCGCATGAAGCAGGTCGGCAAGGTCGAAGTCCCGCAGGAGGCCTTCCTGTCGGTCCTGAAGAGCTGAGCATGGACGACAACAAGCTCGGCGCCGCCGGCACGACCGAGACGGGACGCCTGGCCGGTGAGGACGTCGAGGCGCGACCGAAGCGGAAGTCGGCGGTCCGCGAGTACGTCGAGGCGATCGGCGTCGCCGTCATCCTGGCCCTCGTCATCTGCGCGCTGGTCGTCCAGGCCTTCACGATCCCGTCTGGCTCGATGATGGACACGCTGCTCGTCGGCGACTACATCCTCGTGAACAAGTTCCTCTACGGCGCCGAGCTGCCCCTCGTCGAGTGGCGTGTGCCGGGGCTCCGGCACCCGCGCCGGGGCGACATCGTCGTGTTCAAGTACCCGCAGGACGAGCGTCGGGACTTCATCAAGCGCATCATCGGCACGCCGGGTGACCGGATCCAGATCAAGGGCCGGACGGTCCTCGTGAACGGTACGCCCCTGACCGAGCCGTACACGAAGTTCGCGGACCCCGCCTGGAGCCGCTCGGGTGGCGAGACCTACTGCGGCTACTCCTACGGCTGCGACGCCACGACAGTGCCGCCCGACTCGTACTTCGTGATGGGCGACAACCGCGACAACTCGCAGGACAGCCGCTACTGGGGCTTCGTCCGGCGCGACAAGATCAAGGGCAAGGCGTTCCTGATCTACTGGTCGTGGGACGGCGACCGGCACTGGCTCCGCTGGTGGAGACTGGCGCGTTACATCCCGTAGTGCTGGCCGGGACGGAGCCGTGCGCGGCCGAGCTCGGTCTCTACATCCATGTCCCCTTCTGCGCGCAGCGCTGCCATTACTGCAGCTTCAACACGGCGCCGCTCGACGAGGGCCTGCTCGCCCGTTATCTGAAATCGCTGGCCCGCGAGCTCGACCTGCTCGCCGAGCTGCCGTGGGCGCGGCGCGTCCGCCTCGCCACGGTCTTCCTCGGCGGCGGGACGCCCTCGCTGCTCGAGCCGGAGGACCTCGCGGCGATGCTCGACCGTGTCCGGCGCCGCTTCGACCTCGCCGCCGACGCGGAGGTCACGATCGAGTGCAATCCCGAGAGCGTCACGCGCACGAAGCTCGGCGCCTACCGCGGAGCCGGCGTGAACCGCGTGAGCCTCGGCGTCCAGTCGCTCGACGACGTGGTGCTGCCGCGGCTCGGGCGGCTCCACGACGCCGGCGGCGCGCGCGCGGCGTTCGAGGCCGCGCGTGAGGCGGGGGTCACCAACCTGAGCGTGGACCTCATGTACGGCCTCCCGACGCTCGACGTCGCCGGCTGGAGCGCGGCCGTGGAGACGGTGCTCGCCTGGGCGCCCGAGCACCTCTCCGCGTACGGCCTCACGCTCGACGGCGGAAGCCTCTGGGGCGCAACCGGCGTCGCGGGACTGCCGGCGGAGGACACCGTCGTGGAGCAGTACTGGCTGCTGGCCCGCGCGGCGGCGGCGCGGGGCTTCGAACACTACGAGATCTCCAACTACGCGCGCCCGGGCTTTCGTGCGCGCCACAACCAGATCTATTGGCGCGCCGCCGAGTACCTCGCCGCCGGCCCGGGCGCGTGCGGGCACGTCGGGGGCGTGCGGTACGCGAACGTCAAGGCGACGCCGCGCTACTGCGAGACGCTCGAGGCGGGCGCGCTGCCCGTGGACTTCCACGAGGCGCTCACGCCTGGGCAGCGGTTGGCCGAGCGCCTCATCCTCGGTCTGCGCACGGCCGAGGGCGTCGCCGCGGCCTGGCTCGACGAGCGCCTGGACGCCGACGCGCCGCTGCGCCGGCGCGTCGAGACCTGGCGTGGCGAGGGCCTGCTGACCCTCGCGGACGGCCGTGCGCGGCTCACCGAGGCGGGCTTCCTCCTCTCGGACGCGCTCTTCGTCGAATTGCTATAATTCTCGGTGATGGATGCTCGTCACCGCGACGTGCTGATCGCGCTCATTCGCGAGTACATCGACTCGGCGGAGCCGGTCGGCTCGCGTGCGCTCTCCCAGCGCTACTTCCCGACGCTCTCGCCGGCGACGATCCGCAACGTGATGGCCGACCTCGAGGCCATGGGCTACCTCGCCCAGCCTCACACGAGCGCCGGGCGCGTGCCGACCGACCAGGCGTACCGGCTCTACGTGGACTCCTTCCCGCCGGCACCCTCCGCGAAGCCCGCGGTGCCGAGCGAGAGCCTGCCGACGCGGCGGTCCGGCCTCGACGGCTTCATGGAGCGGACCTCCTCGCACCTCTCGGAGGTGACGAAGCTCACGGGCCTGCTCCTGGCCCCGCCGCTCAAGCACACGACGCTGACGCGCCTGGAGTTGATGCCGCTCGACGACGACCGCGCGCTGGCGGTCATCGTCACCGACGCGGGCTGGGTCACCGCGCGCGCGGTGACGCTCGATCCCCCGCTCGTCCCCGACGAGGTGCGCGCGATCGGCCGTGAGCTCACGCGACGCTTCCGCGGCCGCACCGTGCAGGAGGTCGTGGACATGGAGTCGGCGCCGAGCGACCCGCTCGATGCGCTGCACACCCGCGCGCGCGCGGTCACCGAGCAGATCGTGGCGCTCCTGCGCGGGCGGACGCTCTACGTGAGCGGCACGATCAACATCCTCGACCACCCGGAGTTCTGGGACATCGAGTCGACGCGCGAGCTGCTCCGCACCTTCGAGCAGAAGGAGCGGCTCGCCGACCTCATGACCGCGCTCGCCACGGACGAGGGGCTCCGTGTCACGATCGGCGAGGAGAACCCGTTCGCCGAGATGCGCGGGTGCACGCTGATCACCTCGACCTACCTCTACCGGGACCAGGTCGTCGGCATCCTCGGTGTCGTCGGTCCCCGGCGTCTGCCCTACCCGGACATCATCTCGGTCGTCGACGAGACCGCCCGCCACGTGACCGACGCCCTGTCGCGCGTCCGCCAGGATCTCTACCTGCCGTCGTAGCGTGGTCGGCCCGCGTCGGGGGCGGCGCGCGGCACGCTGCTATAATTCAACCACCATGGACGATCCCACGATGCACGACGCGGCGGCACCCGGGGCGGAGACGCCGCTGTCGGACGTCGAGACCCTCAGGCGGCAGCTCGACGAGAAACAGGACCGGCTCCTCCGCGCGCTCGCCGAAGCCGACAATGTCCGCCGCCGCGCCCAGCGCGACCGCGAGGAATACCTCAAGTACGCCAACGAGTCGCTGCTGCGCGACCTGATTCCGGTCCTCGACAACCTCGACCGCGCGCTCGAGGCGGCGCGCCAGCGCGGCGACGCCGCGAGCGTGGTCGAGGGCGTGG
The DNA here is from genome assembly GCA_003220595.1 of Candidatus Rokuibacteriota bacterium. GTDB lineage: Bacteria > Methylomirabilota > Methylomirabilia > Rokubacteriales > CSP1-6 > AR19. The sequence continues at coordinate 3,663 of QHSZ01000051.1, forward strand.
AGCTCGTGCAGCGCGAGTTTCGCCGGGTCCTGGAACGGCACGGCGTCACGCGCTACAGCGCGCTCGGCGAGCCGTTCGATCCCACCCGGCACGAGGCCGTCGCCCGCGTGATCACAAAGGACGCCGCCCCCAACACGGTCGTGAGCGAGCAGCTCCCCGGCTATCTCCTGCACGGCCGCCTCCTGCGCGCCGCGCTCGTCGCCGTCGCCGCGGCGCCCGACGAGGACGGCGCCTAGTGGCGCGCGACTACTACGAGATCCTCGGCGTCCCGCGCGGCGCCGGCGACGCGGAGATCAAGAAGGCCTACCGCCAGCTCGCGATGCAGCACCATCCGGACCGCAACCCGGGGAACAAAGACGCCGAGAGCCGCTTCAAGGAGCTCAGCGAGGCCTACGCCGTCCTCTCCGACCCCGACAAGCGCGCCCACTTCGACCGCTTCGGCACGGCCGCGCCAGGCGCCGGTCCCGGGTTCGGCGAGACGGGGTTCGGCACCCTGTTCGAGGACATCTTCGAGAACTTCTTCGCCGGCAGCGGCCGCGGGCGCCGCTCGCGCGCCGCGCGCGGTGACGACCTCCAGTACGAGCTGAAGCTCACCCTCGAAGACGCCGCCACCGGCGTCGAGACGAAGATCCAGATCCCGCGCCTCGAGGCGTGCGCCGCGTGCGAGGGCACGGGGGTGGAGCCTGGCAGCCGGCCCGAGACGTGCGACATGTGCGCCGGACGCGGCGAGGTCCGGCGAAGCCACGGCTTCCTGACGATCGCCCAGCCCTGCCCGAAGTGCCAGGGCCGCGGCCAGTTGAACCGTCATCCGTGCCCCCAGTGCCGCGGCGAGGGGCGGCAGCGTGCCGAGCGGCTCCTGTCGGTGAAGATCCCGGCGGGCATCGAGGACGGCATGCAGCTCCGGCTCACCGGCGAGGGCTCGGGTGGCCTCGGTGGCGGGCCGCCCGGCGACCTCTACGTGCTCGTGCGCATCCTCGAGCACAACCTGTTCACACGCGACGGCGCCGACCTCCACTGCGACCTGCCCATCACCTTCCCGCAGCTCGCGCTCGGCCACGAGGCCGAGGTGCCCGTGCTCGGCGGCACGGCGAAGCTGAAGGTCCCGGCGGGCAGCCAGCCCCACCAGATCCTCCGCCTCAAGGGCAAGGGCATGCCGCACCTCCGGGGCCGCGGCCACGGCGACGCGTGCTACCGGCTCATCCTCGAGGTCCCGCCGAAGCTGAACGCGAGACAGCGCGAGGCGCTCGCCGCGTTCGAGGCGGCGTCGACGGAGCAGCGCGGGCCGCTCTCCGCCGCGTTCCTCGAGCGGATGAAGAAGCTGCTCGGCTGAGCCGATGTCGTCCCCCCGCTACTGGGAGCTCAGCGTCGAGACCCCGGAGGAGGCCTCCGAGGGGCTGACCAACTTCCTGTGGGAGCTCGGCGCGCTCGGCGTCATCGAGGAGGCGTCGGAGGGACGCGCTCCGAGACTCCGCGCGTTCTTCCCCAAGACGCTCTTCGCGCGCGCGCTCGAGCAGGGCGTGCGCGAGTACCTCGGCGGCCTCGCCGCGCTCGGGTTCCGGGCAAGCGGCGAGCCGGCCGTCGTCGCGCTCGCGGGCGAGGACTGGGCCGACGCGTGGCGCGCCCACTTCCGCCCGGTGCCGGCGGGCAAGCGGCTCCTCATCGCGCCGCCGTGGGACCGGCCACCCGTCAACGGGCGCGTGGTGATCACGATCGAGCCCGGCCGGGCGTTCGGCACGGGCCAGCACGGGAGCACGCTGGGGTGCCTCACGGCCCTCGAAGCATTGCTCGCGCGCGCGACGGCGACGCGGTTGCTCGACCTCGGGACGGGCTCGGGAATCCTCGCGGTCGCGGCCGCCCGGCTCGGCGTTCCCGCGGTCGTCGCGGTGGACGAGGACCCCGACGCCGTCGCCGCCGCGATGGCCAACGCGGCCCGCAACCGCGTCTCCGACCGCGTGCGCTGCGTGCTGGCCGACGCCGGGGCGCTCCAGGAGACAGGCGTGCCCGTCGTCGTGGCGAATCTCCTGACCGCAGCGCACCTCAGGCTGGCGCCGCGCTATGCGCGCTACGTCGCACCGGGCGGCGCCCTCGTGCTCGGCGGGATCCTCGACGCAGAGGCGCCGGGCCTCGCGGCGGCGCTCGCCGGCCGCGGCTTCGCGCCCGACGGCTCACTGAGCCTCGAGGGCTGGACGACCCTCACGCTTCGGCGGGGGCCCGGTGCGCCGCTTCACGATCGCGCCTGAGCGGATCGAGGGCGGGCGCGTCGTCTTCGACCGGGACGAGTCGCGCCACATCGTGCGCGTCCTGCGCCTCCGGCCCGGCGACACCGTGCTCGCGGCCGACGGCGCCGGGCGCGACTACACGGTGCGCCTCGAGACGGTCGGCGATGCCGCGACCGGCACCGTCCTCGGCGTCACGGCGCGCGCGGCCGAGTCCCCGCTGCGCGTCACGCTCGTCCAGTCGGTGCCGAAGGGCGACAAGATGGAGCGGATCGTCCGTGCCGCGACCGAGCTCGGCGTGGCGCGCGTGATCCCGGTCCTCACCGAGCGCACGATCGTCGCGCTCGAGCCGGGCCGCTGGCGCGAGCGCGCGCGCCGCTGGCAGCGGGTCGCGAAAGAGGCGGCGAAGCAGTGCGGCCGCGCCCTCATCCCGGCCGTCGACGCGCCCCGCCCGCTCGTCGACGTCCTGGCCCTCGACGAGCCCGCCGAGCTCAAGCTCTGCGTGTGGGAGGGCGTGGTGCCATCGGGGGAGGGCGCGGGGCAGGCTCGCCCGCTCGGAGCGACACTCGCCGCGAACCTGCCCCGCGCCCTCCCCCCCGATGCGCGCGTGCATCTGCTCGTCGGGCCCGAGGGTGGGCTCGCCTCTCAGGAGGTCGACGCCGCGCGCGCGCGTGGCTGGTCGGTCGTCGGCATCGGGCCGCGCATCCTGCGCACGGAGACCGCCGGCCCCGCGCTCCTCGCGATCCTCCAGAGCCAGCTCGGAGACATGAAGTGAATCGCGACATGCGGCGCTCAGCGCTCCTCGTCTCGGGCCACCCACCGAGTGCACCGGGCTCGCGGTCCCCGCTCCAATGACCGCGGGCTGGGAGCACTTCGACGTCGAGGCCGATGTCGGCGTGCGCGCGTGGGGCCCCACGCGCGCGGAGGCCTTCGCCCAGGCGGCGCTCGGCGTGCTCGCGCTGATCGTCGCGCCCGAGCAGGTCGAGGCGCGTGAGGCGCGGGAGGTGCGCGCGCAGAGCGAGACCCCCGAGACGCTGCTCGTGGCGTGGGTGAACGAGTGCCTCTACGTGCACGAGATCGAGGGCTTCGTCGTGCGCCGGGTTCAGGTCCTCGCCTGCAGCGACACACTGGTCCAGGGCGTGCTCCACGGCGAACCCCTCGACCCTCCCCGCCATCGCCCGGGCACCATCGTCAAGGCCGCGACCCTGCACCAGACGAGCGTGGGCGAGCGGCAGGGACGCCACGAGGTCAGCGTGATCGTGGACGTCTGACGTCGGCTGGCACCCGTCTCCGATTTGACACACTCGGGGCCACGCAGTGTGTCATCGACACCACTATGACGATGTTTGCAGAGTCCCGGCGCCGAACGATACCTTGAGACATTTCAGGTATTTAACCCGGGGCCAGCCCCAGTGGCACCTTGGTTGCTCATTCCTTCCGGGTTCATGCGACAGCATACGATCAGAAAGTCGGTCACGCTGGACGGGGTCGGTCTCCATTCCGGCAAGCCAACCCGGGTCACCCTCTCGCCCGCCCCCGAAGACACGGGCATCGTCTTCAGGGTGGGCTGCGATCACATCGCGGCGGCGC
>QHSZ01000377.1 GCA_003220595.1 Candidatus Rokuibacteriota bacterium
CGTCGGGTGCCGGGAGCGTTCGACGCGCTGGAGGACCGGGATCACCGCGGCGTCGCCGTCTGCGGGCGCGCCCTGACGCGCCTCCATCTCGCGCAAGTCCATGCCGGCGCAGAAGGCCGAACCCGCGCCGCGAAGAACGACGACCCGGACGTCGGCGCGCCCGTCGAGCGCGTCGAAGCGGTCACGGAGGGCCGAGAGCAGCGCCGCGTTCATCGCGTTGCGCTTGTCCGGGCGGTTGAGCGTGATGGTCGCGACCCCGTCGGCGACGGTCGAGAGGACTTCGTCGGCCATGCAGCGCCGATGGTATCATCCCCGCGCATGGCGGTCTTCCCCGGTTTCACGCTCCCGGAGGAGCTGCGCGCCCTGCGCACCCAGGTGCGTCGCTTCATCCAGGACGAGATCATCCCGCTCGAGCAGCGGCTCGATCCGGACGCGCCCGAGCTCCCCGCCGAGGACTGGAAGCGCCTCGCCGCCAAGACGAAGGCCGCGGGGCTCTGGGCGCTGGGCGCGCCGGAGGAGTACGGCGGCGGCGGACTCGACACGTTCAGCATGTGCGTGGTCCTCGAGGAGATGGCGCAGCACCGGATGGGCCTCTACAACTCCGGCTGCGGCGTCTTCGGGCGCTACCCGCCGCCCGCGATCTGGGCCGGGAGCAAAGCCCAGATCGAGAAGTACGCGGTGCCCACGCTCCGTGACGGGTGGGAGACCTTCTTCGCCATCACCGAGCCCGCGGGCGGCTCCGATCCGGCGGGCGCCATCCAGACCCGCGCCGAGAAGCACGGCGACCGCTGGGTGCTCAACGGGCGCAAGGTCTTCATCTCCCGCGCCCACGACGCCCCGTGGGGCGTGGTCTTCGCGCGCACGGACAAGACCAAGGGCCGCGACGGCATCTCGTGCTTCATCGTGGAGCGCGGCACGCCGGGTTTCAGCGCCCGGAACATCCGGACCATCCGCACGTCCGCCGTGCCCAACGACGTCGTGTTCGAGGACTGCGAGCTCCCAGCCGAGAACCTCGTCGGCGCTCCCGGCCAGGGCCTCGACCTGGCGTTCGACTTACTCGTGAAAAACCGCTTTCCGTACTCGGCCTGCAACCTCGGCGTCGCTGTCGCTGCGCACCGGATGGCGATCGCGCACGCCAAGCAGCGTTCGACCTTCGGCGCCCCGCTCGCCCAGCGCCAGGCCATCCAGTGGATGCTGGCCGACGCGGAGGTCGAGATCCGCGCCGCCCGCTGGCTCATCTGGGAGGGCGCGTGGAAGGCCGACCGCGGCGAGGACGCGCGCGTGGAAGCGTCGATCGCCAAGCTCTACTCGAGCGAGGTGCTCGGGCGCGTGATCGACGCTGCGGTGCAGATCCACGGGGGCTACGGCGTGTCGAAGGAGTTTCCGCTGGAGCGCTGGTACCGCGAGGCGCGCGTGCGACGGATCGGCGAGGGGCCGTCCGAGGTTCACCGGATGGTCATCGCCCGCTCGCTCTTCCGCTGACGCTGGTGGGGCCGATGGCCGCGGCGATCCTTGTGTCCCCGAGGCGCTGGAGCCGGTGGGCGGCGCTCGGGCTCGGCGTGGCGATCGCGTCGCTGGCGGTCGCGCCCGCCACCGCCGGCGAGATTCTGAGCGGCGAGGACTGGCGCCGCCTGGCACCGGCCGCGCGCGCGGCCTACGTCGGCGGGATCATCGACGCCTGGAGCGGGCTCACGCTCACGCAGGAGTCGCTCGGGACCAAGGACCCGGCTATCACCGTCTTCGGCGACCTCGTCGGGTGCCTGCGCGAACGGTCCATGACCGCGACCCAGGTCCTGTCGCTCGTGGAGAGGTACGCGGAGGACAACTCCGGCCTCCGCGGCAAGGACATGCCCGACCTCGTTTTCGCCGCGCTGACCCAACGCTGTCGGCGTTAGCGTGTACTACGAGCGCCACGGCCGCGTGGACGGAGACGCTCCGCCGGTCCTGCTTCTGCACGGGCTCGGCTCCTCGGCGACCGACTGGCCCGAGCAGCTCGCGGGGTTCGGATCGCGGTGCCGGCTGCTCCTGGTCGACCTGCCCGGTCATCATCGCTCGGCGTTTCCTGCCGGGCGCCTGACGGTCGAGCGGATGGCGGCCCTCTCGCTGGGTGCCTGCGTGGGGCTGGCACTCGCGTTCCAGGCGCCCGCCCGGTCCGATCGCTCACACTGGTCAACGGCTTCGCCCGCTTCCGGCCCGCGGGCGCGCGAGGCATTCGGAGGATGGTGGCGCGCGTGGCGCTCGCCGCCGCGGCGCCGATGACGGTCGTGGCGGCACGCGTGGCGGGCTCGATGTTCCCGAAGCCCGAGCAGGCCCATCTACGGCGCGCCGTCGCGCGGAGTCTCGCGCGCACACCGCGATGGACGTACGTTGCCGCGCTCGTGGCGCTTGCGACGTTCGATGCGCGTCCCCGGCTCGCCTCCGTGCGCTGCCCGACGCTGGTGGTGACGGGCGACGGCGACGCCACGGTCGCGCTCGAGGCGAAGGAGGAGCTGGCGCGCAGGATCGAGGGCGCGCGCCTCGTGGTCGTGCCCGACTCCGGCCACGCGACGCCCGGCGATCAGCCGGAGCGCTTCAACCGGATCGTCCTGGAGTTCATCGGCGCTCACTGAGCCGCGGAGTACAATCGCCGCCATGTGGCTCGGCCTGGCGCTGGCGGCGGCGCTATTCCAGGTGCTCCGCAACACGGCCATGAAGCGCCTGGGCCACGCGCTCGACGAGTACATCAACGTCTGGGGCCGCTTCACCTTCCTCCTGCCGTTCGCGCTGGTCACGTGCTGGCTCACGGGATGGCCGACGCTCCAGCCCGGGTTCTACGGCTGGTGCGTGGCGTTCGGCGTTTGCCAGACGCTCTCGACGCTGGCCCTCTCCAAGGCACTCAAGCTCGCGGAGATCTCGCTGGTCACGGCGCTCTGGAAGGTGAGCCTCCTCATCCTGCTCGGCCTGGCGTGGCTGACGATCGGCGAGACGCCGACCGTCCTCGGGGTGGCGGGGGTGCTCCTGTCGGCCGCGGGCGTCTACCTCCTGAACATCTCGCGCGCCCACCTCTCGCCCTGGGAGCCGCTCCGGGTCCTCGTGACCGACCGC
>QHSZ01000152.1 GCA_003220595.1 Candidatus Rokuibacteriota bacterium
GCAGGTACGGGTCGGCGTCATTATACTCAACAACTCGCGCCCCACACGCATCGCGAGACCGAGGGAACGAACACCGTCAGGACGAGGGTCGCCAGAACCAGGAGGAGCGTCATCAGCCAGAAACCGGGCGTCCGGAGGACCCCGAGCCGTCCGCCCTGGATCGGCGGCGCCGGGGGCACCCCGTCGTCGTCCTCGACGTGGTGGAGGCTCGTCAGGACCCGGCGGATCCGGAGCTCCTCGTCGGGGTTGACCCCGACGAAGTCGATGCCGGCCTTGTCCGAGCGCACGGACCGTACCAGGGCCGCCGCGACGACCACCGGCGGCTCGGCGGGCTCGAGCAGGAGCTCGAGGCGCACCGTCGCGCCCTCGCGCAGCCGAACGCGCGTCCAGGCCGTGCATCCCTTGAGCGAGAGGCCGGTGATTTCGCCGTCGACGCGCGCGCCCGCGGCCGAGACGACGAGCGGCGCGCGGACGGCGATGCGCTCGAGCTCGCGACCCTGCCCCGGCTTCGCGTAGCGTCTGCC
>QHSZ01000151.1 GCA_003220595.1 Candidatus Rokuibacteriota bacterium
GTGCCGCGCTGGTGCGGCCGCTTGTTGAACTCGGCCTTGAGCGTGTAGCCCGGGCCGCCGTTGCCCACCCGGTCGTCGTCCGCCGGCAGGGTCTTGGTCTGCGGGTCACCCGCCTGCACCACCCAGTCCTCGACGCGGTGGAAGCGCAGGCCGTCGTAGAAGCCCCGCCGCACGAGCTTCGTGAAGTTCGCGACGTGCTTGGGCGCGTCCGCCGGAAACAGCTCGAGCGTGATCTGCCCGCCCTTCTCGAGCGTGATGACCGCCCGCGGCGCCGGCGAGGCCGGGGGCGTCTGGGCAAGCCCCGGGCCCGCGGCCGTCACCACCAGGAGCGCGGCGAGCGCGAGCGGGTGTGCGATCCGGGGCGCCCTCATGGGTGGCCCGAGACGAGGAGCGAGGCGGCTGCGTTCCACATGGCGCCATTCATTCCAGGGTGAGC
>QHSZ01000153.1 GCA_003220595.1 Candidatus Rokuibacteriota bacterium
GCACAGGAAGGGATAAACGTAGACCACGCTCAGCGCGTGGTCGACGGGTCCCTCGCGGTGACAGCGGCGCACACGCAGTTGGCCGCATTTCGGGCAGCGAAGCGGACCCATGCGGTGAGCGTACTATGGCGCGCAATTCCCGCCTACATCCGCGTGGTACGATGGAAGGATGCAGCAGCGGGAGAACATCCGGAACATCGCGATCATCGCTCACGTCGACCACGGCAAGACGACCCTCGTGGACGCCATGCTCTGGCAGTCCGGCCTCTTCCGGGCGAACGAGTCGGTCCCCGAGCGGATCATGGACTCGATCGACCTCGAGCGGGAGAAGGGCATCACGATCATGGCCAAGAACACGGCCATCGCGTACCGGGGCGTCCACGTCAACATCGTGGACACGCCCGGCCACGCAGACTTCGGCTCCGAGGTCGAGCGCACGCTGACGCTCGTGGACGGCGTGCTGCTCCTCGTGGACGCGGCCGAGGGGCCGCTGCCGCAGACGCGCTTCGTGCTGAAGAAGGCGCTCGAGGCCGGGCTGCCGCCGATCGTCGTCGTCAACAAGATCGACCGCTCCGACGCGCGCCCCGCGGAAGTGCTCGACGAGATCTACGACCTCTTCATCGACCTCGACGCGGTGCAGGAGCAGCTCGAGTTTCCCGTCCTCTACACCAACGCGCGGCTGGGCACGGCCACGCGCGACCTCAAGACGCCGGGCCAGTCGCTCGAGCCGCTGTTCGAGACGATCCTGGCCACGGTGCCCGCGCCGAGCTTCGACCCCGCGACGGGCCTCCAGTTTCGCGTTGCGATGCTCGACTGGGACGACTACGTCGGGCGGCTGATCATCGGGCGCATCGTCAACGGCAGGATCCGCCAGGCCGACCGCGTGGCCGTGGTCCACCGCGATGGCGCGACCGAGTTCGCCAAGGTCACCGTGCTCTACGGGTACGAAGGCCTGAAGCGGATCGAGATCGCGGAGGCCAGCGCCGGCGAGCTCGTCGCGATCGCAGGCATCGAGGCCATCGAGATCGGCGAGACCGTCGCCGAGGCGGAGAACCCGCAGGCGCTGCCCCTCATCCAGATCGACGAGCCGACCGTCTCGATGCTCTTCTCCGCCAACGTCTCGCCCTTCGCGGGCCGGGAGGGCAAGTTCGTCACCTCGCCCCAGCTCCGCGACCGGCTCATGCGCGAGAAGCGCGTCAACGTCGGCATCCGCGTCGAGGAGACGGACTCGCCGGACACGTTCCGCGTCTCGGGCCGGGGGGAGCTCCAGCTCGCCATCCTGATCGAGATGATGCGGCGCGAGGGCTACGAGGTCGAGGTGGGCAAGCCCACGATCATCACGCGCCAGGAGGCGGGCCGGACGCTCGAGCCGATGGAGCACCTCGTCGTCGACATCCCCGAGGAGTTCATCGGCGCGGTCACCCAGAAGATCGGCCCGCGGCGGGGCGCGATGGCGAAGATGGTCAACCACGGCACGGGGCGCGTGCGCCTCGAGTACCGTATCCCCGCGCGCGGCCTGATCGGCTACCGGACGGAGTTCCTCACGGACACCCGCGGGACCGGGCTGCTGAACCACCTGTTCGACGGGTGGGACGCCTGGCAGGGCGAGATCGCGCACCGGTCGAACGGCGCGCTCGTCGCCGACCGCACGGGTCGGGCCACCGCCTACGCGATCGACAACCTCCAGGCGCGCGGCGTGATGTTCGTGAGCCCCGGCCTCGAGGTCTACGAGGGGATGATCGTCGGCGAGAACGCGCGTGACAACGACCTGGACATCAACATCACCAAGGAGAAGAAGCTCACCAACATGCGCGCGTCCACCGCGGACGACGCCACCAAGCTCACCCCGCCCCGCAGCATGAACCTGGAGCAGTGCCTCGAGTGGATCCGCGAGGACGAGCTGCTCGAGGTGACGCCCAAGTCGCTCCGCCTCCGCAAGCGCGGCCTCGCCGGCCGCCGCCGGTTCTAGCCCTCAGAGCTGCAGGACGACGATCCCGGCGAGGGTGACGGCGGCGCCGAGCAGCGCGCCGAGCGACAGCCGCTCGCCCAGGAAGACGACCGCGAGCGGGATCGCGAACATGGGCGCCGTGGACGACAGCACCGTCGCCACCGCGACGCCCGCGTGCTTGACGCCCGCCACGAACATCACCGAGCTCACGGCGTTGAGGACGCTCAGCCCGGCGAGCCGCGCCAGCACCGACGGGTCGCGCCGGCGGAGACCGCCGAGCGCGCCGCGCGCCCACGGCGTCACCCACAGCGTCGCGGCCGCCAGCGGCAGCCGGATCGCCTGCGCCGTCACCGGCTCGATGTCGCCGAGCGGCGATTTCAGGAACACCACCGAGACCGCCCACGCGAGCGCGGCGAGCGTCGCCGTCCCGACGCCGAGCCAGAAGCGCTCGCCCGGCGCGCGCTGGGCCCAGGGCGCGACGATCAGCGTGAGCCCGCCGAGCGTCAGGAGCGTGCCGGCGGCGAGCGCCGGGGTGATCGGCTCGTCGAGAAACGCGGCGGCGAGGAGGGCGGCGCCCACCGGGTAGGTCATCGAGACCGTCATCGCCCGGCCGAGGCCGAGGGCCCGCGTGCTCTCGAAGAACATGGTGTCGCCGATCGTGACGGCGGCCACGATCGAGAGCGCCAGCAGCGCCAGGGCGCCCGCCGAGATCGAGGCGAACGGAGCGATTCCGCGCGTGCCCAGGACCCAGGCGACCAGGAGCGCGCCGCCCACGCTCGAGCGGAGCGCGTTCACGGCGACCGACCCGAGGTCGGCCATCAGGGACCGCACGAGGAGGCCCGTGACCGCCCAGGTCACGGCGGAGCCCAGGGCGGCGAGCGCGCCCAGCGTCGTCTCGGCGAGCACCCGGAGATAGTAATCCCTCGGCCCGCCTTGACACTCGTCGCGCGTGCATGCTAACCCTCGCCACCACCGACAGGAGGACACGATGGACGACCGCTGGATGCTCTCCCGCCGGCAGCTCCTCAAGACCCTGGCTGCCGCCGGGGCCCTCGCCGCCGCCGATCTTGGGTGGTGGGAGGAGCCCTTGATGCGTCCGCGGCGCGCATGGGGCGCCGCGCCGGTGCGGTTCCAGTTCAGCGTCCCCGAGCCGAAGCGCACCGCCCTGGTCGAGTCGCTCGCCCAGCGCTTCAATCAATCGCAGACGGACTTCGAGGTGAAGGTGGAGTTCGTGCCCCAGGCGCAGGCGCGGCAGAAGCTCATCGCCGGTATCGCCGCGAACAACCCGCCCGACTGCTGCCAGGTCTGGGACAACTGGGTGGGTGAGTTCGAGGGGATGGGCGCCGTGGAGGATCTCACGACACGGGTCCGAGACTGGAAGTACTACAAGGACGTCACCCCGATCGCCTGGCAGACGGTGACCCTGAAGGGCAAGGTCCTCTCGTTCCCGTGGGTCGTCACCAACGACGGCGTCTACTGGCGCACCGACCGGGCCGTGGAGTACGGGATCAAGCCGCCCAAGGACGACTGGACCTGGGACGAGTTCTCGGCCGCCGCCAGGGCATTCACGAAGCCCGAGAAGAATCAGTACGGCTTCGGCATGCGCGGCCAGGGAACGTGGGCCGTGCTCTACGCGACCGAGTTCATGTACGCCAACGGCGCCCAGGTCCTGAAGGACGGCAAGGTGGCCATCAACTCGAAGGAGGCGGCCGAGGGGCTCGAGTGGTACCTCGACCTCTTCCGCAAGCACAAGGTCTGCCCGCCGAGCGTGCCGACCGACGGCTGGCGCGGCATCGTGGAGGGCTTCGGCCGCGGCATCACGAACATGTACATCCACAACTCGGGATCCTCGGAGGAGCAGAAGGACTTCGTGGGCGCGAAGAGCTTCGCCACCGTCCCGCTGCCGCTCGGCCCGGCGAAGAAGCGCACGTCCTTCTACTTCTCCGAGACGCTGACCGGGTTCAGGAACGCCAAGAATCGCGAGGGCGCCTGGCGCTTCATGAGCTGGTGCATGGACGACGAGCCCAAGTTCATGTACTGCAAGACGCTCGGCCTCCTGCCCTCGCGCAAGTCGCTCGCCGACCGGCCCGAGTTCGCGAAGGACCCAGCCTATCAGGGGTTCATCAAGTCCTTCCCGTTCTCGATCGTCAGCCCGTACCTTGCGTACGCGGGCTGGGGCGGCAAGATCGACTCGGAGGGCGTGCCGCTCTTCCAGCAGGCGCTCGTCGGCAAGCTCACGGCCAGAGAGTTCCTGGAGAAGTTCGCCGAGGTGCTGACGAAGAACATGGCCTGATGGCCCGGTCCGACGCCAGCGTCGCCGTCGCGCTGCCGCGCCCGCTGCTCTCACGGCGGGCGCGGACGCTCCTGACCGGGTACCTCTACCTCGTGCCCGTCGCGGCCTGCCTCGGTGGGACCATCGTGTTCCCGATCCTCAAGGCCATGCACATGAGCCTCTACAACCACGTGCTCTTCAAGCCGCAGGAGTATGGGTTCGTCGGCCTCGGCAACTACCGGCGCCTGCTCCGCGACGAGACCTTCTGGCTCACGCTCTGGAACTCCTTCGTCTGGGTGTTCGGGTCCGTCTCGCTGCAATTCGTCGGCGGGTTCGCGGCCGCGCTGCTGCTCCATCAATCGTTCCGCGGCCGCCCGTTCGTGCGCACCGTGACGCTCCTGCCCTGGATCGTGCCGGGCGTCGTGGTGGCGCTCGTCTGGGAGTGGCTCTACCAGCCGAACTACGGCGTCATCAACGACGTCCTCCTCCGCCTCGGCTGGCTCCGCGAGCGCGTGGCCTGGCTCTCCGACCCGGGGCTCGCGATGCCGGCGGTGATCGCGACCAACGTCTGGCGCGGTGTGCCGTTCTTCGCCGTCATGCTGCTGGCGGGACTGCAGGCGATCCCCGACGAGCTCTACGAAGCCGCGCGCGTGGACGGCGCGCGCGTCATCCAGCGCTTCCGTCACATCACGCTCCCGCTCCTGCGCCCGATCATCATCGTGGCGACGGCCACGCGCATCATCTGGACCTTCAACTACGCCGACCTCATCTTCGTGATGACCAGTGGGGGCCCGGCCAACGCGACCCAGATCACCTCGACGTACACCCTGGTGACGGCGTATACGAACCTGGACTTCGGCTACGCCGCGACGCTCTCCGTCGTGCTGCTCGTCATCATGCTCGTCTTCACGATCCTCTACCTGCGCGTGACGCGCGGGATCGAGAGCGTCACGTGAGCCGCCGACACGACGATCGGCTCGCGCGCATCCTCGGCGGGCCGGTGCTCTGGGCCGGGCTCGCCGCGCTCACGCTGTTCGCGCTCGGCCCGTTCGTATGGGTCTTCCTCACGTCGCTCAAGACCCGCGCCGACCTCTACGCCACGCCCCTCCGTTACCTGCCTGCCGCGGTCACCTCCGCGAACTACGTCGACGCGTGGACGTCGAGGCTCACGCCCTTCAGCCGGTTCTTCGCCAACAGCCTGTTGGTGTCGTCGGTGACGATGGTCGCTACGACCTGCGTGTCGATCCTGGCCGGCTACGCCCTGGCCCGTTTCCGCTTCGCCGGCCGCAACGCCCTCCTGCTGATCTTCCTGGCGACCCAGATGTTCCCGGCGGTGCTCCTCATCGCGCCGCTCCTGTCGCAGTGGTACGCGCTCGGTCTGATCGACACCTACCAGGCCCTCATCTACTCGAACTTCTCCTTCACGGTGCCGTTCACCGTCTGGATGCTGGTCGGCTATTTCGACGCCATCCCCCGCGACCTGGAGGAGAGCGCGCTCATCGACGGCTGCGGCCGCTTCGGGGCGCTGTGCCGTGTGGTGCTGCCGCTGGCCGCACCCGGCATCGCGGCCACGGCGATCTTCGCGTTCGTCACCTCCTGGAGCGAGCTGCTCTTCGCCATCACCTTCACGACGCGCACGGAGATGCGGACGCTCTCCGCCGGTCTCCTCTTCATGGTCGGGCAGTACGAGATTCAGTGGGGCCAGCTCTCGGCGGGTGTCATGATCTCGACCGTGCCCGTCGCGATCCTCTTCACCTATCTCCAGCGCCACCTGATCCGCGGCCTCTCCGCCGGCGCCCTGAAAGGCTAGCCCAGGTCCGCGCATGCCGGGCGGGCCGCCGACCATCCGTGTCGGGACCTCCGGATACAACTATCCGGAGTGGAAGGGCTCCTTCTATCCCGCGGACCTGCCCGCGTCGAAGATGCTCGCGTACTACGTCGAGCGCTTCTCGACCGTCGAGATCAACGCAACCTTCTACCGGATGCCGACCGTGAAGACGCTCACCGCCTGGCACGCGGCCGCGCCCGAGGGCTTCACCTTCGTGCTGAAGGCGCCGCAGCGCATCACCCACATGGCGCGCCTGCGCGACGTGGGCCAGCCCCTCGCGTACTTCTGCGAGACCGCCCGCGCCCTCGGCGCGCGGCTCGGCCCGCTCCTCTTCCAGCTCCCGCCCAACTTCAAGAAGGCCACCGACCGCCTCGGCGAGGTGCTCGCGCAGCTCCCGGGAGACCTGCGCGCGGCGTTCGAGTTCCGCCACGCGAGCTGGTTCGACGAGGACGTCTTCGGGATGCTCCGCACGCGCAACGCCGCGCTCTGCATCGCCGAGACCGAGGACGGCGCCACGCCCTCCGTGGCGACGGCCGACTGGGGGTATCTGCGACTCCGAGCCGTCGAGTACGCCGACGACGACCTCGCCCGCTGGCTCGCCACGATCCGGCGGGTCGGCGCCGGCTGGCGCGACGCGTTCGTCTTCTTCAAGCACGAAGAGGCCGGGACCGGGCCGGCGCTCGCCCGGCGCCTGGTGACGCTACTCGAACGAGCGCCGGAGGCCGTCTAGCGTCGCGAGGAACGCCTCGAGCACCGGGGTCTTCGGCTTGTCCTTCCTCCGGATCACGCCGATGTCGCGGTAGAGCGGGGGCTCGAGCCGCGCGGCGGCGAGCTTCCGCGCGCGCACCTCGGCCTCGACCGAGAACCAGGAGGTGACCGACAGACCGAGGCCCGACTCGACCAGCTTCTTGATCGCCTCCGTGTTGTTGAGCTCCATCGGCAGCGCCGGGGCGACGCCCGCCCGCTGGAACCACTCGTCGATCACTCGCCGGAGCGTCGCCCCCGGCTCGAAGAGGATTAGCGGCTCGCGCGCGAGCTCCGCCGCCCGTACCCGCTGCCCGCGGCGCCAGCGGCGGTCGGGCGGGGCGATCGCCACCAGCTCGTGGCGGTGGAACGCCGTCACCGCGAGCTCCCGC
>QHSZ01000063.1 GCA_003220595.1 Candidatus Rokuibacteriota bacterium
AGGCGCGCCTCGAGATACCGCCGCGTCCGCTCCCCGTCGCCGGCCCTGAAGCAGGCCTCGAGCAGCGTGTCGTGGAAGACGTCGCGCTGGGCGCGGCTGCCGCCGAGCCCGATGATCCGCGGCGCGAGGGGCTCGAGGCGGTCGAGCGCCGCCCGGTAGTCGCGCCGCGCAAACGCGTGGATCCCCTCCACCAGCGGGACGACGACCTCGCCGGTGAGCCCCGAGCCGTCCTTGCCGCTCCGCTCGCGCAGCATAGAGAGCTGCCGCTCGGCCGTCGCCCAGTCGCCGCCGGCCGCGAGGGCCATCGCCAGGTGCGCCGCGTGGAACAGCAGGCCCTGGCGGTCGAGGCGCTGGGCCGCGATCGCCGCGAACGGTCGCCAACGCCCCGTCACGTCCACGCCGCAGAGCTCGAGCCGCCAGAGGAGCGAGATCGAGTCGTGAAGGTCGCCCGCGATCGACGACGGCTCGCGCTCGAACACGCGCCGGCCCAGGGCGGACGCGCGCGCGTAGTCGCCCCGCCCGAGATGCATCAGGATCAGATGCCACAGCAGGTGGTTCCTGAACCAGTTCAGGTGGGTGCACGGGTGGATCGCGGGCGGGAGCCGACCGATCCCTGTGTCGAACGCCGCCATCTCGTAGATCGCGTGGGCGAGCGCGTGGATGGACCACGCGTCGAGCGGGTTCCGGAGGATCGCCGCCTCGGCCGCGCGCACCGCCTCGTCGCAGCGGCCCGCCTGCTCGAGTACGAACGCGTGGAGACCGAGCATGAACGAGTTCCCGGGATGGTGGCGCGCGAGGGCGGTCGAGAGGTCGAGCATCTCGGGGAACCTGCCCTGCCAGAACCAGATGAAATACAGGCGCTGGAACACCACGAGGTCGCGCGGATGGTCGCCCAGGTGCTCGCGCATCGCCGCCTCCGCGTCGCGGGTCTTGCCTTCCACGAGGCGGGCGAGCGCCTCGACGTGGCGGCGCTCGCGCTCGCTCTGCGAGGCCGCCGCGGCGCGCGCGGTCTTCGCCGTCTCCCGCGCGTCCGGGAAGCGCTCGTCCAGGAAGAGGCAGACCGCCTCGCCCGCGTGGGCGAGCGCCAGGCCCGGATCGTGCGCGTGCGCCTGGCGGAAGAGGTCGAGCGCTCGCGCGTCCCAGCCGAGGAGCGCCTCGACGGCGCGGTCGTAGGTCGCGAGCGCGTCGTGCGAGGACGTCGTCACCGTCAGCCCGTAGGCGTCGCGCCACACGGCGCGCAATCTAGCAGACGCGCGGCGGCTCGGCGAGCGCCGCGTCGAGGAACTCGAGGGCGCGCCGCTCGGCCCACGAGTGGACGTGCCAGGGCCTCCGTCCCTCGATGAAGCCGGCGTGGCCCCCGCGGGGCAGAAACTCGGCGCTGACCCAG
Source organism: Candidatus Rokuibacteriota bacterium (assembly GCA_003220595.1). Classification (GTDB taxonomy): domain Bacteria; phylum Methylomirabilota; class Methylomirabilia; order Rokubacteriales; family CSP1-6; genus AR19. Next base: position 1,388 of record QHSZ01000063.1, read on the forward strand.
TCCGGGAGGCGCGCCGGGTCGGGCAGCGCAGCGGGCGGGACGATGGGATCGTCGAGCGCGCTGACGAGAAGCGTCGGGCGCCGGATCCGGCCGAGGTACCGGCCGCTCGACGCACGCACCCAGTAGTCGCGGGCGTCGGCGAAGCCGTGGAGCCGCGCGGTGACGGCGTGGTCGTACTCGGCGAACGTTCGGGCGCGCAGCGCGAGCGGAAGGTCCACGCGCGCAGCAAAGCCTCCGTCGCGGAGCGCCTTGAGGCGGACCTTCCGGCGCATCGAGCGCAAGAAGTTGGCCGCATAGACGCGCCGGCGGAACCCGCGGTCCAGCGCCTCTGCGCACGGCGCGAGCTCGAACGGCACCGAGATGGCGACCGCCCCGACGAGCTGCCCTGGCGCATCGGCGCCCCGCTCGCCGAGCCACTTCAGCAGAACGTTGCCGCCGAGCGAGACGCCGACCGCGACAAGGCGCGTCGTGGGCTCGCGCTGCAGCAGCAGCGCGACCACGTCCTCGAGGTCGTCGGTGTGCCCCGAGTGGTAGAACTGCGGCAGGCGGTTCAGCTCACCGCTGCACGAGCGGAAGTTCAGCGTGACGGCGCGCCAGCGGCGGGCGAGCGCCAGGGCCATGAGGCTTTGTGCGTAGTGAGAGTCTGAGGAGCCCTCGAGCCCGTGGAGGACGAGGAGTAGCGGCGCGCCCGGGCCGTCCGCGCCGTCCGCCCAGTCGAGATCCACGAAATCGCCGTCGCGCGTGGTGACCCGCTCGCGCCGCACGCGGAGGTGCGGGCGGCGCCGGAAGAGCGGGCCCCACGCGGTCTGGACGTGCGCATTCCGGCACCACCAGGGGGGCCGGAACGCCGGGGTGCCTACTCCTGGCCTTGCAGCAGGAGCTTGACGACCTCCGGTGCGATCTCGCGCGCTCGCTGGTCGAGCTGCGCCTCCGTGAGATTCGCGATCGGATGCGGCATCGCCAGAAACCGGTACGTCGGCACGCCCCATTGCTCCGCCATCGCCCTTCCAGTCACCTCGAACACGTCCGTCACGATCGAGGCCGAGGGCACGCTCTGCTTCTCCAGCAGGATTCCGTCGAGCACACTGCCCGACGAGCAGGAGCCTCAGTCTCCGATGCCTGCGACGACGACGTCGCAGGTCTTACGGATCTCCTGGATGATCTCCTCGTGCGCCGGGACCGACGAGTTGTGCTTGCGGAACAGCGTCCACTCCGCGGCGCCGTACTCGCGCTTGAGCAGATCGCCGATCCGGACCAGCAGCTTGTCGGAGTTGAACTTGGTGTTCTCGATCAGCGCGACGCGCTTGCCCTCGAGCGAGCGCGGCCGGTCCACGTAGGTGATGGGCCGGGCCTTGGTCTCGACCCTCGGATCGAGCAGCTCGATCATCGCTTGACCTCCTTGGTCACGGCCTGGGAGCTCTTGGCGCTCGCCCAGCCGGGGATGTAGCCGGAGAACGCGCCGGCTCGGCCGCCCGCGGCGACGACGAGGATATCGTCGGGCGTCGCGACGAGCGGGCGCAGCTTCGTCTCGTCGCCTGGCTGGAGCGGCCCCGTCATGCGCTGCGTGCGCTTCAGGTGGGCGTGCGAGTTCTGGGTGTTCTCCCACACGAACTGCCGGATGCGCTTCTTGTCCCAGCCGTCACCGGCGATCGTCCGCATGTGCTCGCCGGCGATGACGAGCGCGTAGTGCGGCTGGCCCATCACGTTGCCCGAGATCCGCATGTCGTCGCACAGGGTCGTGAGGACGCCCTCGGCTCCACTCGAGAGCTGGTTGTAGAACTGATGGGGCGCCTCGGCCGCCATCACCGTGACGGTGGACTGCTCGGCCCGGAAGCCGCGCTCGACGTGGAGCGGCGTCCACGGGCTGTCCGCCTCGTTCTCGGCGATCACGTACGAGAGCTTGCCCGGGTGGCCGAGCGTGCCGCGGTCGAGCGTGCCGGGGATGGAGCCGCAGACGTTGCGCATCACGAGGCGCACGGCGCGGCCGATCGTCAGGTTGGCGCGCCAGCCCGGGCCGAAGAGGTTGTCGCCCGCGTTGATGTCGAGCGCGCGCGCGATCGGCCCGTTGACGATCATGAGCACGGCGGCCCCGGCGGTGGACGTGCCCGGCCCGTGGTAGCTCCAGCGCGGGTCGACGATCCCCTCGACGGCCGCGACGACGACGGGCATGTACTCGGGCCGGCACCCCGCCATGACCGCGTTGATCGCGACCTTCTCGGCCGTGACGGACACGGCCCGGTGGGCGACGAAGCCGATCTCCTGCTTCGGGTCGAGCCGCGCGGCCTCGAGCAGGGCGCCGACACGCTCGGCGGTCGGGGGGACGACGGGCAGGCCGTCCGTCCAGCCCTGCTGGAAGCAGAACTCGATGGGGTCGGCGACGTCTTCGACTCTGTGGCGCTTCGACGTGAGCGTGCCGGGCATCGGAACCTCCTTGCGCTGGACGCCACGCTACCACTCGAAGGTCGGGCCGGCAAGCCCGGTCGCCCCGGCGCCGGCCGCTCGAAGGGCCCGGCACCTGGGCCCCGTCGCTCACTCGATGAGCATCGTCACCGAGCGCGTGGCGCCGAACGTCGGCACGACGGCGGAGTGCTTGCCCGGCCCGCCCGCGACGATGACCATGATGTCGGCGGCGGCGGTGCAGAGCGCGACCTCGTCGGTGAGCGGCCGGTCCTTGAACCGCGCGGGGTCGATGACGGCGAAGCGCTCGCGGTTTTCCCGGCTGACGCGCTCGAGCCGTACGCGGGCGCGCTCCCAGAGCGCGCGCCGCACGTCGGCCTTGGACCACCCGGACGCGGCGAGGGTCGCGGCGTGCTCGGGCCCGAGGATGACGAGCGGTTCGCCGCCCAGGTAGACGTTGTTGCTGCCCGTGGTCGCCGCGGTCCCGGCGAGCGCCAGGCACAGCGCCTCGGCCGTCGTCGAGCCGTGGTCGTTGACGTTGTGCGGCGCCTCCGCGCCGCAGACAGTGACGCAGCTCTCGTCGGCCCGGAAGCCGCGCTCGACGTGGAGCGGCGGCCACGGCGACTCCGCCTCGTTCTCCGCGAGGCAATAGGAAAACTTCCCGGCGTGGCCGAGCGTCGCGCGGTCCTCGCGCCCGGGCCGTGCGCCCCCCACGTTCTGGAGGCAGAGCCGCAGGCCGCGGCCGATCACGGCGTTCGCCCGGTGGCCCTGTCCCAGCGCGTTCGCGCCGCCCGAGATCCCGAGGCGCCCGGCGAGCGGGCCGTTGACGATGAGCAGCGGCGTGCACGGGTGGGTCGTCGTCTGGATCGCGTACAGGTTGAAGCGCGGCTCGGCGACGGCGCGAATGGCGGCGACGATCACCGGGAGATGCTCGGGCAAGGCCCCCGCGAGCGCCGCGTTCACCGCGATCGCCTCGAGCGTCGCGATCCCGCGGCGGGGCGCGAGCGTCGCGACGACCTCGCCACGGCGCTGTGCCAGGCGGCCCAGGAGGCGCGCGACGCGCTCCTCGGTCGGCGGCAGCACGGGCAGCCCGTCCGACCAGCCCTCGGCGACGGCGAAATCCTGGAACCCGTCGAGGTCGGCAGGCGCGGCGACGACCGCCGCGGCCTCTGGCGCGGGCGCCGCCGTGGGCGTCGCGGGGTCGCGGGTGAGCGCCGCGATCACCCGGTCCACGATCGTCTCGGCCTTGGCGCGGACCACCTTGGGGTCGATGCCGCCGATCGGATGCGGGACGGTCGTCAGCTGGAGGTGCGGCATCCCGAGCGCCCGGGCCGCCGCCTCGCCGAGCGAGACGAAGGCGTCGGTCCCGAGCACGGCGACGGGCACGCCCCTGCCCTCGAGCTCCGCCGCGTCGTGGAGACTCCACGACGTGCAGGACCCTCAGTCGGCCGATCCCGTCAGCGCGACGTCGGCGGCGGCGGCGACCTCGTCGATGACCGTCGCGGGATGCGAGGAGCCCGGCTTTCGCCACACGGCGACTGGGCCCGCGCCGGCGCGCTCGACGAGGAGCTCGGCGACGCGCCCCAGCAGCACGTCGGCGTTGGGTTTGGAGTTGTCGAGGATCGCGACGCGCAGGCCTCTGAGGCTCGGCCGGCGCGGCGCGAGCGGCCGGACCTCGACGGCGGTGGTGCCGAACGGCTGCGAGACACGCAGGGTCGTCATCGCTCGCGAGTATAAGGCCTCGCAGCCACTGCGGCGAGCGCCGCCGCCGCGACGACAAGAGCCGCGAGCGCGAACGCCTCGGCGAAAGCGGGCTCGACCCCCACGTCCACGCGGCGCTGGGCGAAGACGGCCGCGAGGACCGCGACGCCTGTGACCAGGCCAAGCGTCCGCGCGAGGAACGTCAGCCCGCCGGCCGCTCCCTGGTGGGCCGCCGGGAACGCGGCCATCACGACGGCCATGTTCGGCACCTGGAAGACGCCGAGCCCGAACCCGGCGGCGCAGAGGGCGAGGGCGACCGTGGCAAGCGGAGTGCTCGCGTCGGCTCGGCTCAAGGCGCCGAGCCCCACCGCCTCGAGAACGAGCCCGGCGATCATCGGCGCGTGCGCGCCGAGGCGATCCGCAAGCCGGCCCGCGAGCGGAGCGGCCGCAGCCGTCCCGAGCGGCGTCAGCATGAAGAGGAGGCCCCCGGCCGCGGCGGAGAGACCGCGAACGCCGACGAGGTAGAACGGCGCCAGGAGCCAGATCGCGAAGATCGCCGCGTTGGCGACGAACGAGAGCCCGCTCGCGGCGAGGACCGGCGCGCGCAATAGCTCCCGGGCAGCCACGAGTCGATGCGTGGGCTCGCCGCCCTGACTTCCGCGCACGAGCAGGGCCCAGCAGAGGGCGGCGAGCGCCAACGGCACGCGCGCGTAAAAGACGGCGCGCCAGCCGAGCGCGCCGATCAGGACGCCCGCGACCGCGGGGCCGGACGCGAACCCGAGGCCGATCGCCGCATTGAGGGAACCGAGCCTGCGGCCGCGGAGGGACGGCGCTGCGCCGAGCGTGGCGAGCGCCGGCGCGGTCCCATACACGAGCCCGCCCGCGATCCCCTGCACCGCGCGCCCGGCCAGGAGGAAGCCGAAGGTCGGCGCGAGGCCGCACAGGGCGAACCCGGCGACCGAGAGGACCAGGCCGGAGCGGAACACGGGAAGGTGACCGATGCGGTCAGCCGCCGTGCCGGCGATGAACGACATCACGGCGTAGCTGCCTGTGTAGCAGATGATCACCCAGCGTACCTGCTCGGGCGGCGCGTCGAAGGCCGCGGCGATCGCGGGGAAGGCGATGTTGACCATCGAGTCCAGCGACACGACGAACGCGCCGGCCGCCGCGATTAGTCGCCCCATCTCACCGCTCGGCATGCCGCGTATGATGACACGGGCTTGCGGTCGCCGCGCCATCCGCGGTACAAGCTGCCCATGGAGATCGAGGCGGGCGCGACCGCGGAAGTCGGGTACACCGTCGCCGAGGAACAGACGGCGCACGCGATGGGGAACCGGGGCGCGCACGTGTTCGCCACGCCGTTCGTCGTCGGCCTCCTCGAGAACGCGGCGGGCGCGGTCCTCCAGCCCCACCTGCCCGCGGGGGCCGGCACGGTCGGCACGATGGTCGAGATAAAGCACCTCGCCGCCACGCCCGTGGGCATGAAGGTGCGCGCGAAGGCGACGCTGCTCGAGACCGACGGGCGGCGCTTCCTCTTCGCCGTCGAGGCGTGGGACGAGGAGGAGAAGATCGCCGAGGGCCGTCACGAGCGCTTCGTCGTCCCCGACATGGCGAAATTCCTCGGGCGCGCGCTGAAGAAGGCTGGCGGCTGATGCCGATCCAGATCAACAGGGGCGTTGTCGGGAAGGAGTTCCCGCCCTACGTCGTCACGGTCGAGCGCGGGAAGATCAAGGAATTTGCGAGGGCGATCGGTGACCTGAATCCGTTCTATCTGGATGATCGAGTGGGACAGGCGTCCGAGTGGGGCGACGTGATCGCGCCGCCGACCTTCGCCGTCACCTTCCGCGACGAGAGCGCCGACACCGGCGCGCTCCTGCGCGAGCTCGGCACGGACATCTCGCGCGTGCTCCACGGCGAGCAGGAGTTCGAGATCGTCCGCCAGCTCAAGCCCGGCGAGTCGTATCTGTGCCGGACCAGGGTCGTGGATGTCTACGAGAAGGCCGGCAAGAGCGGCCCGATGGCCTTCGTCATCCGCGAGACCGCGATCAGCGACCGCGCGAACGAGGTCGTCGCGACCCTGCGCCACATCACGGTGATCCGCCTGTGAAGTACGGCCGGGTCTACATCGAGGACGTGGGGGTCGGCGACGAGCTGCCGCCGCTCGTCAAGGGGCCCATCCAGCAGATCCAGCTCACGCGCTACGCGGGCGCCTCCGGCGACTTCAACCCGATCCACCAGGACGACGAGTTCGCGAAGGCGGCCGGCATGGGCGGCGTCTTCGCCCACGGCATGCTCTCCATGGGCTTCGTCGCCCAGGCGCTCACCGACTGGTCGGGCGCAGGCTCGGTCAAGAAGCTCGGCGTCCGCTTCGCCGCGCTCGTGCGGTTGAAAGATACCGTGACCTGCAAGGGGCGCGTGCTCTCGAAGGCGTCGAAGGATGAGGTCCACACCGTGGAGCTCGAGGTGTGGGCCGAGAACCAGCGCGGTGAGAAGGTCGTCGCGGGCAGGGCGACGGTCGCCCTGCCCTCCCGCGCCTAGCCGCCCGGCGTCCGCCCCCGCGCGGCGACCCACTCCCGCAGCGCCTCGCGCGTGGACTGGAACGCGAGCGCGTCCCAGGGAACGGCCTCGGGCCCGACCCACTCGAGCGCGTCGTTCTCCTCGCAGGTCGTGAGCCGGCCGCCGACGACACGTGCCGTGTAGACGACAATCACCGGCGCGTCCGGGTAGCTGTAGACGTTGTGGAGGCCGGTCAGCTCGACCTCGAGGCCCGTCTCCTCACGCGTCTCGCGAATCGCCGCGGCGGGCGCCGACTCGCCGAAGTCCACGAACCCGCCGGGAAACGTCCACAGCCCGCGACCGGGGTTGATGGACCGTCGCGTCAGCAGCACGGCGCCGTCCTGCTCGGGGAGGGTCGCGCCGACGACCTTCGGGCTGAGGTAGAAGACGAACCGGCAGCGCGAGCACACCTGCTGCTCACGCTGGTCCGGGGGCACGGGCTCGGGGGCGAGCGGCGCGCCGCAGAGGGGACAGAAGCGGATCGTCGCCGGGGCGAGGACGCGATGCCCGTGATCGTCGCTCACGCAGAGAAGTCTACCCCCGTCGGGCGCCGCCTGCCTTGACACTCCGCGCGACGCGGTGATACAAGGCGGCGTGCGCAAGAGCCGCCGCGCGCTGCGTCCCCTAGCCAGGAGGTTCTCCATGCCTCTGCGAGTCGTCGCCACCGTCACGCTCGCGTTCGTCCTCGTCGCCGGCGCGCTCCTCGACACGGTGCACGGCCAGGCCGGCGAGTACAAGATCGGCGTCCTCGAGCCGCTCACGGGTCCGCTCGCGGGCGAGGGCAAGCGCCACCTCGAGGGCTACGAGATCGTGCGTGACATGATCAACGAGCGGGGCGGCGTCATGGGCAAGAAGCTCGTGTTCGCGGTGGCCGACGCCCCCGACCCGACGGCGGCCGCCAGCGAGGCGAACCGGCTGATCACGCGCGAGGGCGTCAGGATCATCACGGGCACGTTCTCCTCACGGCTCTGCGGCGCGGCGAGCGAGGCGGCGGCGCGCCACAACGTCATCTACTGGGAGACCTCCTGCGTCGACCCGCGGTTCAACAAGCGCGGCCTCACGAACGTCTTCCGTACCGAGATCGACGGCACCGGGTTCGGCTGGTACAACGTCGAGTTCATCGCCAAGCACTTGGCGCCCCGGTTCAACCTGAAGCCGAACCAGCTCAAGATCGCCTTCCTCTCCGAGGACTCGTCTTACGGCCAGGGCGTCACGGAGTCCGCGCGGCAGCGCGCAAAACAGGAGTTCGGGATGCAGGAGGTGGCGATGGAGTACTACTCCTTCACCTCCATCAACGACTTCACCCCGATCATCGCCAAGTTCAAGCAGCTGAACCCCGACGTGGTCCACCACATCGGCTACACGAACGACGCGCCGCTCTTCTGGCGCCAGGCCCGCGAGCAGAACTTCCTCTTCAAGGCGCTCGTCCACGCGGGCGCCACGGGGTACGGCTCGTCCGATTTCGGCCGGGCGCTCGGGAACGACGCCAACGGCGTCTTCGCCCTGCTCGAGCCCGGCCCCGGCTTCCGCCTCGAGGCGCTCAGGCCCGAGGGCCAGCGGATCGAGCGCGAGTTCCGCGAGGCGGTCCAGAAGCGGACCGGCTCGTACCCGTTCGGCGCGCACCAGCTCGCCGGCGGGGGGCTCTGGCTCCTCAAGGTCGTCCTCGACAAGGCGAAGAGCGACGACCTCGACAAGTTCCGCGACGCCGTGATGTCGCTGGACCTCCCCGTCGGCTCGGTCATCAACGGCTGGGGCGTGAAGTTCGCCGAGAACGGTCAGAACGCGAACGAGCGCGTGCAGCACTACATGCTCCAGTGGCAGAACGGCCAGCTCGTGACGGTCTGGCCGGAGGAGTTCACGACGAACCGAGCGAAGTGGATCCCGCTCGGCGCCTGGGACCAGCGCAAATAGACGTCGTCGCGCAGCTCGGCGTCTCGACGGTCCTGCTCGGCGGGATCTATGCCCTCGTCTCCGTCGGTCTCACGCTGATCTTCGGCATCATGCGCGTGGTCAACTTCGCCCACGGCGAGTTCCTCATGCTGGGGATGTACGTCGCCTTCTGGGCGTACACGCTCCTGGCCCTCGACCCCTACGTCGTCCTCTTCGTCTCGATCCCGCTCTTCTTCGGGATCGGCGTCCTCACCTACGTCCTCGTCATGCGGGGCGTCATCCATGCCTCGCACAACGTTCAGATCTTCACCACGGTCGGCCTCTCCACCGCGCTGCAAAACGCCGCGCTCGTCGCCTGGACCGGCGACTACCGGACCGTGCGCCCGTGGCACTCGGCGGTGGTCATCCGCGCGCTCGGCATGGCGTTCAACCTCTCGCAGGTCGTGGCCTTCGCCATCGCGGTCGCGCTGACGCTCGTGCTCTTCGCCTTCATGAAGTGGACCCACACGGGCCGCGTCATGCGTGCCACCGCCCAGGACCACGACGCGGCGACGCTGATGGGCATCGACACCGACAAGGTCTACCGCCTGACGTTCGCGATCGGGATCGCGTGCGTCGGCGCCGCCGGCGTGCTCGTCTCGCCGCTCTACGCCGCCTACCCGACGGCCGGGCTCCAGTTCGTCCTCCTGGCCTACGTCGTCGTCGTCCTCGGCGGTCTCGGCGACATGCTGGGGGCGATGCTGGGGAGCCTGATCGTGGCGGCGGTCGAGGTCGTCGGCTCGTACTTCTTCGGCGTCGCCTGGAAGGAGGTCTTCTACTTCGTCCTCTTCATCGCCGTGCTCGTCCTGCGTCCGGCGGGGCTCTTCGGTCAGCGCGGCGCCGAGACGCTCGGGGTCTGATGCCTGCGCTGGCACCCGGCCGGTGGGTCGCCGTCGCGCTCTTCGGCATCGTCGCGCTCGTCCCCGCCGGCGTCCGCGACGCCTACCTGCTGGACAGCGTCATCCTGATCCTCCTCTGGGGCGCGCTCTCGGCCGCCTGGAACGTGGCCGGCGGCTACGCCGGGCAGGTCTCGCTCGGCCACGCGGCCTTCTTCGGCATCGGCGCCTACTCGGCGGCGCTGATGACCGCGCGCTTCCAGCAGAGCCCGTGGCTCGGGCTGATGCTCGGCGTCGCGCTCTCGATCGTCGCCGGCGGCGTGATCGGCTACCTGTCGAACCGCCTGCGCGGGCCGTACTTCGCGCTCTCCACCATCGCATTCTCGCAGGTGCTCTTGATCGTCGCGAGCCGCTGGCGCGGCTTCACGGCGGGCTCGGAGGGCATCCCGGTCCCGTTTCGGCCGGGCTTTTGGACGCTCGGCCTCGGCCACGTGGCGTGGGTCTACCTGGCCCTGGGGGTAGCGGTGCTCTACTACGGGGTCGCCATCTGGCTCGAGACCTCGCGCGTCGGCTATCAGCTCGCCGGCGTCCGCGAGGACGAGGACGCGGCGGAGGCGCTCGGCATTGCGAGCCGCCGGCTGAAGGTCTACGCCGTGACGCTCAGCGCCGCGATGACGTCGGTCGTCGGCACGTTCTGGGCGCAGTACGTCGGGTTCGTCGACCCCTTCTACGTCTTTTCGATCGACCTCTCGGTGCGGTTCGCGCTCAACACGATCATCGGCGGGATCGGCACCGGGCTCGGCCCCTTCCTCGGCTCGCTCCTGATCACGTCGCTCGAGACGTACCTGCGCGCCACGTTCTCGGGCATGAAAACCGGGTTCGCGGGGATCTATCTCGTCATCTACGGCACGGCCCTCATCCTCGTCGTGCGGTTCGTCCCGGAGGGGCTGACCGGCCTCGCCGCGCGCCTCCGCGTCCGGAGCTCGCGTGCTCACGCTTGAGCGGGTGACGAAGCGGTTCGGCGGCCTCACGGCCGTGCGCGACGTCTCCCTCGAGGTGCGCGAGGGCGACCTGCTCGGCATCATCGGGCCGAACGGCGCGGGCAAGACCACGCTCTTCAACGTGATCTCCGGCTACTACCGCCCCGACGCGGGCCGGGTCCTCCTGGCGGGACGCGACGTCGGCGGCGAGCCGCCGCACGTGATCTGCCGGCTCGGCCTCACGCGCACCTTCCAGATCGTCAAGCCCTTCGGCAACCTCTCGGTCCTCGACAACGTGATGATCGGCGCGCTCACGCACCTTCCGCGCGTCGCCGCCGCGCGCGACGAGGCCCGACGCGTCATCGACACGTGCGGCCTCGGCCCCTACGCGGCCGCGCGCGCCAGGGCGCTCCCGGTCGGCCTCCGCAAGCGCCTTGAGGTCGCCCGCGCGCTGGCCACGCGCCCGCGCCTCCTCCTCCTCGACGAGGTCATGGCCGGGCTCAACCCCACGGAGCTCGGCGGCATCGTGGCGCTGATCCGTCGCCTCCACGCCGAGGGCCTCACCCTGATCGTGATCGAGCACATCATGGCGGCGATGATGCGCCTCGCCCGCCGGATCGTCGTCCTCCACCACGGCGAGACGATCGCCGAGGGTCGCCCCGACGAGATCACGCGCGACCCGCGGGTGATCGACGCCTACCTGGGCGAGGAGTTCGTGCTTGCTGAGGCTTGAGGCGATCGACGCGTTCTACGACGACCTCCAGGCGCTGGCCGACGTCTCCTTCGAGGTGGCCGAGCGCGAGATCCTCGCGCTCGTGGGCGCGAACGCGGCCGGCAAGTCGACGACCCTGCGGGTCGTCTCCGGGCTCGTGGCGCCGCGACGCGGGCGCGTCCTCTTCGGCGACACGGAGCTCACGGCGGTGCCGGCCCACCTCCGGGTCGAGCGCGGCATCGTCCAGGTGCCCGAGGGCCGGCGGCTCTTCCCGTTCATGAGCGTCACCGAGAACCTGCTGCTCGGCGCCCACGCACGGCGCGCGCGCGCCGAGCGCGAGCGGACCCTCGACTACGTCCTGGCGCTCTTCCCGGCGCTGGCCGACCGGAAGGCGCAGCTCGCGGGCTCGCTCTCCGGCGGCGAGCAGCAGATGTGCGCGATCGGCCGCGCGCTCATGGCGCGCCCGCGCCTCTTGATGCTGGACGAGCCGACGCTGGGCCTGGCCCCCGTGCTGGTCACGAAGATCTTCGAGACGGTCCGCGCGATCAACGCGGAGGGCGTCACGGTGCTGCTCGTCGAGCAGAACGTGCGCCAGGCGCTCACGCTCGCGCACCGCGCCTGCGTCCTCGAGAGCGGTAAGCTTGTGCTGCAGGGCAGAGCGCGCGAGCTGCTCGGTGACGAGCGCCTGAAGCGCGCGTATCTCGGGCTCTGAGGCGGGAGGACCCATGCACATCGACCGGCGGCGGCTCGAGCGGTCCATCGAGGAGCTGGGGAAGATCGGCGAAACCCCGCGGGGCGGGCTCACCCGCCTGGCGCTCACCGACGAGGACAAGCGCGGCCGCGACTGGATGGTCGCGCGCATGGGCGAGGCCGGCCTCCGCGTCACGATCGACCAGATGGGGAACATCTTCGGCCAGCGCCCAGGGGCCGAGGCGCTTCCGCCCGTGATGATGGGCTCGCACGTGGATTCCGTGCCGACGGGCGGCAAGTACGACGGCCAGCTCGGCGTCCTCTGCGCCCTCGAGGCGATCCGGACGCTGAACGACCACGGGATCCGGACGCGCCACCCGGTGACGCTCGTGATCTTCACCAACGAGGAGGGCGCGCGCTTCCAGCCGGCCATGCTCGCGAGCGGCGTGCTGGCAGGCAAGATCCCGCTCGAGGACGCCTACAACGCGCGCGACAAGGATGGGATCCGGCTCCTGGACGAGCTCGAGCGCATCGGCTACCTCGGACCCGAGCCCTGCGTCCCGCGTCCGATGCGCGCTTATCTCGAGCTCCACATCGAGCAGGGGCCGCGGCTCGAGGAGGAGGGCCTCGCGGTCGGCGTCGTCGAGGGCATCGTCGCCATCTCGTGGTCGCGCCTGACGATCCAGGGCGTCCAGGACCACGCGGGCCCGACACCCATGCGGATCCGCCACGACGCGCTCGTCGCCGCGGCCGCGGTCGTGACGGGTGTACGGCGGATCGCCCGCGAGCTCGGCGGCGACGTGGTCACCACGGTCGGCAACCTCACGGTGAGCCCGAACATCGTCAACGCGATCCCGGGGAAGGTGACGCTCTCGATCGACGTGCGCGACCCCCGCGACGAGACCCTCGACCGGGCGCTGCCGCGGCTGGACTGGCTCGTCCGCGAGGCGTGCCGGCACGAGGGCGTCACGTACGAGCTCGAGCACTACTGGCGGGTGCCGTTCACGCCGTTCGACCGCACGGTGGTCGCGGCGGTCGAGCGCGCCGCCCGCGCGACCGGTGCCCGCTACCGGCGGATCCTCTCCGGCGCCGGCCACGACGCCCAGTACATGGCGGCGATCGGCCCGGCCGGGATGATCTTCGTCCCCTCACGCGGCGGGCGGAGCCACTGCGAGGAGGAGTTCACGGCGATGGACGACATCGAGCAGGGCGCGAACACGCTCTTCCGCGCGGCCCTCGACCTCGCGGGCGGCGGCTAGCTTTCCGTCCGCGCGCCGCGTCTCTGGAGCCAGCGGGGGCGCGCGCCAGGGGTTCCGTCGACCCATTTCACCGCTCGGCTCGTCCGCCGAGCGGCTTCACCTCGCACCGCCAGGGATCCGTTCCCGCCGCGCGGCGACGGCTTCCGCGCACCCGGATGGAGCGGAAGCCGCGCAGGGGTAGCGGACGCGTGCCGCGTGATCCCGCGACCTCTGTCGCGCGCCCCCGCTGGCTCAGGCGCGGAGCGCCGTCCGCGCGATCGGCAGCTCGCGGATCCGCTTGCCCGTAAGCGCGAAGATCGCGTTGCAGACGGCGGGCGCGAGCGGCGGCACGCCGGGCTGGCCGATCCCGCCGGGCTTCTCGCCGCTCTCGAGGATGTGCACCTCGACCAGCGGCATCTCGCCGATGCGCAGCATCGGGTAGTCGCCGAAATTACTCTGCACGACGCGCCCGCGCTCGATCGTGATCCGGCCGTGCAGCGCGGCGGTGAGGCCGTAGACGACGGCGCCCTCCATCTGCGCGCGGACCTGGTCCGGATCGATGGCGAAGCCACAGTCGATCGCGCAGACGACCCGGTGGACGCGCACGGCGCCGTCCGGCGCCACGGAGACCTCGGCCACCTCTGCCGCGTAGCTCTCGTACGAGGCCGCGACCGCGACGCCGCGCGCGCGGCCCCGCGGGAGCGGCGTGCCCCACGCCGCCTGGCGGGCCGCCAGCTCGAGCACCCCCGCGAGGCGCGGCGACTTGCCGAGGAGCGCCTGGCGGTACTCGACCGGGTCCCGGCCCGCCGCGGCGGCGAGCTCGTCGACGAAGCCCTCGACCACATAGGCGTTCTGCGAGGCGCCGACCGACCGCCAGAAGCCGACGGGGACCCCGGAATCCTTGTTCACCCACTCGACCTGGAGGTTTGGGATGTCGTAGGGCATGTTGCGCGCGCCCTCGACCGCCGTGCGGTCGATCGTCCCGGGCGGCGCGGACCCCTTCTGGACGACGATCCCGGGCCCGACGATCCGGTGGAACCACGCCGACGGCAGGCCTCGCTCGTCGAGCGCCGCGCGGAGGACGTTGTAGGTCGCGGGGCGGTAGAAGCCGTGCTGCATGTCGTCCTCGCGCGTCCAGACGACCTTCACCGGCGCGCCGACGGCCTTCGACGTCTCGACGGCGTCGATCACGAAGTCGACCTCGCCGCGGCGCCCGAAGCCGCCGCCGAGGAGCATCGTGTGGACGGAGACCTGCCCGACGGGAAGCCCCGTCAGCGTCGCCGCGATCGCCTGCGACCCGCCGGGGTTCTGGGTCGGCGCCCAGACGGTGCACGCGTCCACGGTCACGTGGGCCGTGCAGTTCATCGGTTCCATCGTCGCGTGGTGGAGATAGGGCACCTGGTACACGGCCTCGAGGGTCCTGCCGGCCGCGGCGAGCGTCTTCGCCACGTCGCCCTCGCTCCTGGCGATCTGCCCGGGCTGGCGGGCGAGGGCCGCGTACTCCCGCGAGATCTGGGCGCTCGTGAGCTGGGCGAGCGGCCCCTCGTTCCAGGTCACGCGGAGCGCCTGGCGCCCCTTGCGCGCCGCCCAGAACGTGTCGGCGACGACGGCGACACCGGAGCTCACCTGGACGACGTCCCGCACGCCCCGCACGGCCTTCGCCAGCGAGGCGTCGAAGCTCCGCACCGTCCCGCCGAGGACCGGGCACTTCTGGATCGTGGCGACGAGCATGCCGGGCACCTGCACGTCGAGACCGAACACGGCCTGGCCGCTGACCTTGGCCGGAATGTCGAGCCGCTCGACGTCCTTGCCGATATAGCGGAACTGCTCGGGCGTCTTGAGCGTGGGGTTCTGCGGCACCGGGAGCTGTTGCGCCTTCTCGGCGAGCTGTCCGTAGGGCAGGCGGCGTCCCGTGGGCGTGTGGACCACCGCGCCCAGCTCGGTCTCCACGCTCTCGAGCGGCTCGCCCCACTCCTGGGCCGCGGCCTGCTTCAGCATCTCGCGCGCGGCCGCCCCCGCCTTGCGCCACATCTCGAGGTGGTCGCGGATGCCGCGGCTCCCGCCGTAGGACTGCGCGCCCGTGACGGGGTTCGCGTAGCGCGCGGGGTCCGCAGGCGCCTGCTCGACGCGGACCCGGGCGAGGTCCGCGTCGAGCTCGTCGGCCACGATCATCGCCATCGCGGTCGAAGTACCCTGCCCCATCTCGGGCACGGAGTTGACGATGGTCACGAGGCCATCGACATCGATCCGGAGCCACTGGTTGGGGGCGAAAACCTTCGTGCCCTGTGCTCCCGCGCGGCCAACTCGGCGCGGCAGCTCGAAGCCAACGACGAGCCCGGCGCCGAGGACCATGCCGCCCTTCAGGAGCGCGCGGCGCGTGATGCGGCGCGCGGCGCTCATGGCATTGCGAGCCGCAGGACGTCGCGGGGCTGGGGCCCCGCCGTCCGAGGCGAGCCTATGGTCGCTCATCGGGTGCCGCCCGGCTTCTCGCCGCGCTGGATCGCGGCCGCGAGGTGGATCGCCTTGCGGATCCGCTGATACGTCCCGCAACGGCAGATGTTGCCGCCCATCGCCTCGTCGATGTCGGTGTCGGTCGGCCGCGGCCGGCGCGCGAGCAGCGCTGCCGCGCTCATGATCTGACCCGGCTGGCAGTAGCCGCACTGGGGCACCTGTGCCGCGACCCACGCCTGCTGCACCGGGTGGTCGCTCGCGGGCGCCAGCCCCTCGATCGTCGTCACGCGCCGGCCCGCGGCGGCGGAGACGGGCACGATGCAGGCGCGGACGGGCGCGCCGTCGAGGTGCACCGTGCAAGCGCCGCAGAGCGCGACGCCGCAGCCGTACTTGGTGCCGGTGAGCTGGAGGAGCTCGCGCAGCGCCCACAAGAGGGGCATGTCCGGATCCGCATCCAGGGTTCGGGGCTGGCCGTTGACGGTGAGCGCGATCATGATCTCCTCCAGGGTGCGCGTCGGGCGCGGCTCACGGCTCCC
Organism: Candidatus Rokuibacteriota bacterium; assembly: GCA_003220595.1. Taxonomy (GTDB): domain Bacteria; phylum Methylomirabilota; class Methylomirabilia; order Rokubacteriales; family CSP1-6; genus AR19. Next base: position 17,414 of record QHSZ01000063.1, read on the forward strand.
CTGCGCCCTACTCCGCGGGCGGCAGCGCGTCACCCGTGACGTACGGGGTGACGCGCAGCGGCCGGCGGTGGACGCGCAGCCGCGCGACCACGGGCAGGTGGTCCGACGACACACGGGCGAGCCGGCTCCGGTGGACGTGGAACTCCTCGCCCTGGAGCTCGACGTCCCAGTAGATCCGGTCCAGGGCAAAGAGCGGGAACATCGCGGGATGCGTGCGGCGCGGCCGGCGCACGGGCGAGGAGAACTCGCGGCGGAGCCCGCGCGTGATCGGCCCGCGATGCCACTCGTTGAAGTCACCGACGAGCACGCGTGGCCCGGCCAGGCGCGCCGACTCGCGGATGAAGCCGCCGAGCCGCGCGAGCTGGGTGCGGCGCTCGCCGAGACCGAGGCCGAGGTGACAGTTGAAGACGTGGAGCGGCGTGCCCATCACGTCGAGGTCCACGCGCAGGCAGCCGCGCGGCTCGCGCCCGTCGAGCGAGAGGTCGCGCCGCTCGGAGCCGAGCATCGGCAGGCGCGTGAGCACGGCGTTGCCGTAGATGCCGGTCCCGTGCGCGCGCGTCTGGCCCATCACGAGGTCCATGCCGAGCTTGGCGGCGAGGTACGCCGCCTGGTCCGCGTGCGGTGTGCCGTCCTCGCGGATCACCTCCTGCAGCCCCGCGATGTCGGGCGCGACCTCGGCGATCACGTCGGCGATGCGGTCGAGGTCGAACCGGCCGTCGAGGCCGACGCCGCGGTGGATGTTGTAGGAGAGCACCGTGAGCGGAATCACGCGGCGCCCCGGTAGCGGAGGAAGAACGGGTAGAGCTGGATCGGGTGCGTCACCGGCGCCGGGACGTCTGCGCGTCGTGGGTGGATGAGGAACGTGTGGAGCTCGTCGTGCGAGGTGCCGGCGTGGGCCCCGATCTCCGGGACGTACGAGACGTTGCCCTCGGGCGCGTCGATCCCGTAGACGACCAGGTCGCCAGCGCTCGGCATGGCCATGAGGTCGCGGATACCCTCGGTGACCCGGTCGAGGTCGGGGCGCCCGGCGAAGGGCGCGTCGCCGAGTTCGTCGAGGCGATGCCGCTTCCCGCGCCAGACGCACAGGGGCCCCTCGTCGGAGCGGACCAGCACGAAGCCGACCCCGGGGCTCCGCGCGATCTCGTCCACCGCGCCGGGAAAGCGCCGGTCGATCCACTCGACGCCGAGAGGCTCGGCCCGCTCGAGGAAATACACGAACGCGTTAGGCCCGGCGGACACGACGCGGATGCCGTCGTGCTCGCGGACCGACCGGAGGCCGCCCAGGACGAGGGCGAAGTCGTGCTCGAGGTAGTTCACGAAGCGCTGCAACAGGCCCGGCGCCCGGCGTGTGCGAAATGCCGCGAACCCCCGCGCCACCCGCCGCGCGCGGCCGGCGGGCTCCTCCGCCTCGCGCCCGCGCTCCGGGTCGAAGTAGTCGAGCAGGGTCTCCTCGATGGGCCGGCCGCCGGAGAGGCGCAGGTAGGGGGTGCACGGCGCCTGGCCGTGGTCGGAGAGCACGTAGAGGTCGTACCGATGCTCGGGGACGCGCCGCAGCACGTGCCACAGCTGGTGGATCGAGCGGTCGATCCGCCGGAGCGCGCGGAGGGCCCGCCGGTGGCGCGGCCCGTAGGCGTGGGCGAACACGTCGTAGTCGAGGTAGTTCACCCAGACGGCGGGGACCCCCGCGTAGAGATCGCGCGCGACGACCATCGTGAAGAGCTCGCGCAGCCACACGGAGATCCCGAGCTTGATCGCAAGCCAGCGCCAGCCGCGCTCGGTCTCGCCGACCGGGTCGGCGACGAAGCGCAGCACGGCCCGCGCCAGCTCGAGCGTGGAGAGGACCGTGCTCTTCAGCACGACCCAGGCCAGCACGACGACGCGCGAGAGCGCGTGGCGCGCACCGGCACCCGTCGGCCGCTTCAGCATCGCGAACGTCAGCAGGTTATCCGTCGCGCCCCCCGTGAAGACGCAGCCGTACGCGCCGCCGTCGCGGAGCACGCCGGGCCGGTCCCCGGCCTGCGTGCGCTCCACCCACTGAGCGTCGCCGCCGCGCGGGAAGTACACGTCGTCGCGCCGGCGCTTGTCGTGGTAGTGGAAGCCCGGGATATCCGGACGCACCCCGTACATCGCAGCCAGCTGGAAGGCCGGCGTCGAGCTCGGCAGCCCGACGCTCATCGGCGTCAGGCGGAAGGCGCCGCGGCGGAGCAGCCGCGCGAGGAACGGTACGCGCCCCGCGGCGAGCGCGTCCTCGAGGACCGCCCGCGAGAGCCCGTCGATCTGGACGACGAGGAAGCGACGCCGGGGCGGGCCGGGCGGGGCGCCGAGGCGGGCGAAGCGGATCAGGCGGTCTAGGCGGCGTTGCACGTGGAGCACGACGTCATCGAAAGGCATGGACGCCTTATTGTAGTATCGAATCGCCCATGGGCCATCCAATCGTCGCCGCCGTCCGCGAGTTCGTGGAGCACGACGTGCGCCCGGCGGCCGCCGCGCTCGAGCACGCCGACCGCTACCCGCACGACCTGGTCGCCCGCATGCGGGAGCTCGGCCTCTTCGGCGCGCTGGTGCCGGAGGCGTACGGCGGCCTGGGCCTCGACTGCACGACCTACGCGCAGGTCATCGAGGAGATCTGCCGCGGCTTCATGTCGCTCGCCGGCGTGCTGAACAGCCACACCATGGCCGCGCTCATCCTGCTGGCCCACGGCACCGAGGCGCAGCGGGGGCGCTTCCTGCCCCGCCTGGCGCACGGCGAGGCGCGGGGCGGCCTGGCGCTCACCGAGCCCCACGCGGGCACGGACGTCCAGGCGATTCGCACCGTCGCCAAGAAGCGCGGTGACGCGTACGTGCTGAACGGGACCAAGATGTTCGTCACGAACGGCCGCGAGGGGAACACCTTCGCGCTCCTCGCCCTCACCAACCCGAAGGCCGAGCCGCGGCACCGGGGTATGTCCTGCTTCATCGTCGAGAAGGACCACCCCGGATTCAAGGTCGTGAAGTCCATCTCGAAGCTCGGTTACAAGGGGGTCGACACGGCGGAGCTCCTCTTCGAGGACGTCGTCGTGCCGGCCGCGAACCTCGTCGGCGGCGTCGAGGGCCGCGGCTTCAAGCACGTGATGGGCGGGCTCGAGGCCGGGCGGCTCAACATCGCCGCGCGGGCGGTGGGCGTCGCGCAGGCCGCATACGAGGACACGCTCCGCGACGCCGCCGGCGCGGTCGACGTACCGCCGGAGCTCTCCGACATGGCGGCGAAGGTGGGGGCCGCCCGCCTGCTCACCTACTGGGCGGCCGGCCTGAAGGACCGCGGCGAGCGGTGCGACCTCGAGGCCGGCATGGCGAAGCTCTACGCCTCCGAGGCCGCGCACGAGGTCGCGCTGGCGGCGCTCCGAGCCTTCGGCCCGTCGGGCGTCAGCGTCGACCTCAACCTCGAGCGGTATTACCGGGACACGCCGCTCATGCTCATCGGCGAGGGCACCAACGAGATCCAGCGCACGATCATCGCGCGGAGCCTCGTCGAGCGGCACGGCGAGCGGTTGGGCGCCCTCGTCGCGCGGGCGGGCGAGGCGCCCGAGCGGCGCGAGCTGGTCCTCGCCGTCCGCCAGTTCGTGGAGAAGGAGGTCGTGCCGGTGGTCCAGCCGCTCGACGCGGCCGGCACCTGGCCGGGAGAGCTCGTCCACGCCCTCGGCGAGCTCGGCGTCTTCGGCGCGCTCGTGCCCCAAGGCGACGGCGGGCTCGGCCTCGACCTCCGGACCTACGCGATGCTGGTCGAGGAGCTCGCGCGGGGCTCGGCGACGCTCGCCGCGATCCTCGTCGCGCACGCGGCGGCCGCCCACACCATCGCGCGGTTCGGGACGGCCGACCAGCGGGCGCGCGTGCTCTCCGCCATGACTCGCGGCGAGCTGCTCGCCACGCCGGCGTGGCGCGGCCTGGCGGAAGCGCAAGTCGCGGGCGACGGCTTCAGCCTCCACGGGCTCGCCGCCGCGGAGAACGCGACGCGCGCCGACGTCTTCCTGGTCTGGGCGGAGACGCGCGCGCAAGGCCGCGCCTGCTTCCTCCTCCCGCGCCACACGCCGGGCGTCTCGGTCGGCCACCCGTCCAACAGTCTCGGGACCCGCGCGATCCCGCGGGCGGCGGTCATTCTCGAGGAGGTGGCGGTCTCGCGCGGCGACGTGCTCGGCCGCGACCTCGACAACGGCCGCGCGTCCCAGGACGAGACGCTCGGCCTGCTGAGGCTCGGCGTCGCCGCGACCGCCGTCGGCCTCGCCCAGGCCGCCTTCGAGGCCGCGCTCCGCTACTCGCAGCAGCGCACGACCTTCGGCAAGCCGATCTGGGCGCACCAGGCGATCCAGCTGAAGCTCGCGGACATGGCGACGCGCACGACCGCGGCCCGCCTCCTCGTCGGGGACGCCGCCGAGCGCGGCGGCGTGTGGCCGGCGCTCGCGAAGGTGCTCGCGTCGGAGACCGCCTGCGACGTCACGCTGGAGGCGATGCGCGTCCACGGCGGCTACGGTTACACCACCGAATTTCCCGTCGAGCGCTACTACCGCGACGCCGCCCAGCTGCTCTCGACGCCCCTCGACAACGATCTCGAGCGCCGCGAGGTGGTCGAGAGCCTGGTGGCGCCGCTCAAGCCGCGCCGCGACGACCCCGCGCGCTAGGACGGCGCGATGTCCTACGGGCGCTACTTCGAGGAGTTCACGCCGGGCCAGGCCCTCCAGCACTGGCCGGGGCGCACGATCACCGAGGCGGACTGCACCTGGTTCGCGCTCCTCACGATGAATCAGCATCCGGTCCACTCCGACGCGAACTACGCCGAAAAGCACACGCAGCACGGACAGCGACTCGTCCTCGGGCCGCTGGTCTTCTCGATCGGGATCGGCATGACCGTCGCGGACGTCTCGGGGCGCGCCATCGCGAACCTCGAGATCGAGCGGATCACCCACGACAAGCCGGTCTTCATCGGCGACACCGTCTACGCGGAAACGACGGTGCTCGAGCTCACCGCTTCGAAGCGGGGCGACCGCGGCGTGGTCCACGTGGAGACGCGCGTGACGAACCAGCGCGGCGAGGTCGTCATGACCTTCCGCCGCAAGGCGCTCGTGCCGAAGCGCAACCACGCGACGCTCGGCGAGGCGGCGTTCGCGCGCGCCCGGCCCCCGCGGTAATGACGCCGCACGCGTCTGCGGCAGGCCACCCACGGTCTTCGCCGGCCTCACGGGCCCCGGTACAATGACCCACGCGCCCCTCGACGGCCTCCGCGTCCTCGCGGTCTCGCAGTTCGGCGCGGGGCCCTTCGGCACCCAAGTGCTCGCGGACCTCGGCGCCGAGGTCGTCAAGATCGAGGACCCGACGGTCGGCGGCGACGTCTCGCGCTACGTGCCGCCGTACCAGGGCGCGGGTGACTCGCTCTACTTCCAGGCGTTCAACCGCGGCAAGAAGTCGCTCGCGCTCGACCTGCGCCACCCCGAGGCGGCTGGCGTGCTGCACGACCTCGTCCGCGTCTCGCACGCCGTCTACAACAACCTGCGCGGCGACCTGCCGGCGAAGCTCGGCCTCACCTACGAGACGCTCGGCCGCGTGAACCCCGCGATCGTCTGCTGCTCGCTCTCGGGCTTCGGCACGACGGGGCCGCGCGCCGCCGAGCCCGCGTACGACTACCTGATCCAGGGGTACGCGGGGTGGATGGCGCTCACGGGCGAGCCCGACGGCCCGCCGGGCAAGTGCGGGGTCTCGGTGGTCGACTTCGCGGGCGGCTACGTCTCGATCGTCGGCCTCATGGCCGGGCTCTGGGACGCACAGCGCACCGGGCGCGGGCGCGACCTGGACGTGTCGCTCCTGGACACGGCCGTGAGCATGCTGTCCTACTTCGCGATCTGGAGCCTCAACCGCGACTGGGAGCCGCAGCGGGTGGAGGACGGGGGACACCAGACCCTCGTGCCCGCGCAGAATTTTCGGACCCGTGACGGCTGGATCGTCGTCTTCTGCAACAAGGAGAAGTTTTGGGAAGCGCTCGTGGACGCCCTCGAGCTGCCCGAGCTCGCGCGCGATCTGCGCTTCGCCTCGTTCGCCGACCGCCTCGCGAACAAGGCGGCGCTCCTCGCCATCCTCGGCCCCCGCCTGGCAGCGCGCACGACGGCCGACTGGCTCGGCCGCCTGCGCGGCCGCGTGCCCTGCGCGCCCGTGAACTCGATGCGCCAGGCCCTCGAGGACGCGCAGGTCCGCGCGCGCGGGATGATCCTCGAGGTCGAGCACCCGGAGTTCGGCACGCTCCGCGAGGTTGCCTCGCCGATCCAGACCGAGGGGGCGGTCACTCACCCGGCGCCGGCGCCGCGCCTCGGCGAGCACACCGACGCGCTCCTCGCTAGCCTCCTGGGGTACACTCCCGAGCGGATCGCCGCGCTCCACGCGTCTGGCGTCTTCGGGGGCGACCCCAGAACGAGGTGACCGCATGACCGTGGACCCCGAGCTGTTCCGCGCCATCGAGCTCCAGGACCTGACGATGCCGGGCGGCTGGTCCGTGTCGAGCGGCCAGGTGCACCTCTACACGCCCGAGGAGCAGCGCCTCATGCAGGAGGCGCGCGCGTTCGCCCAGCAGGAGGTCCTGCCGCAGGCGGCGACGGCGCACCGCCGGGTGAAGGAGATCAAGGCGGCGCACGCGCCCGGCCCCGAGCGCCGGCGGCTCCTCCGCGAGCTGGCACGGAGCTATCTCCGGCTGATCGGGGAGGCAGGGCTCACCGGCGCGCTCTTCCCCGAGACCTATGGCGGCAACGGCCGCGGCGTCGTGGCCGAGTGTATCGTCGACGAGGAGCTCGCCGCCGCGGGCCACCCGGCCGACACGATCCGGTCGGTCTCGCTGACGCTGGGCACGATCTCGATCCTGCGATACGGCACGGAGGCCCAGAAGAAGCGGCACATCCCGCCGCGCCTGGCCGGCGAGGAGCTGGCCGCGCTCGCGATCACCGAGCCTCAGATCGGGAGCGACACCTCACGGATGCAGACGACGGCCACCCTTAAGGGCGATCGGTGGGTCATCAACGGGCAGAAGCGCTTCATCACCGGCGGCGGCCTCGCCGACCACGTGACGCTCTTCGCGATCACGGAACGCGGGACCCACCCGCACCGCGGCATGTCCACCTTCATCGTGCCGATGGATCACCCGGGCGTGCGCATCAAGCGCCAGCTCGACGAGGTGATCATGGCCGACTGGATGGACAACGCGCTGATCGAGTTCGACGACGTGGACATCCCGCGGGAGAGCCTCCTCGGCCCGCTCAACGGCGGCTACCAGGTGCTGATGGACGAGCTCGACACCGAGCGCGTCACCTACTGCATGGCTTCGCTCGGCGGGGCGCGGCGCGCGCTCGAGATCGCGGCCGAGTACTCGACCAAGCGCGTCCAGTTCAAGCAGCCGATCGCGATGTTCGAGGGGGTCAGCTTCAAGCTCGCCGAGATGTACACCTACCTCGACGCCGCTCGGCAGCTCGTCTACCGCACCGCGAAGATGATCGAGGCCGGGGCGCCGGCCCAGCGCGAGAGCGCCGTGACGAAGCTCTTCACCGCCGAGGCCGTGTGGAAGATCGTGGACCACGCGATGCAGGTCCTCGGCGGCATCGGCTACACCACCGACTTCCCCATTCAGGCGATCTTCCGCAACGCGCGCCTCATGCGGATCGGCGCCGGCTCCGACGAGATCATGAAGTTCCTCATCGCCCGGGAGATCCTGAAGGAGATCAAGGGGTAGACTGGGCGCGATGAGTGCCGTGCAGGCCCGTGCCGAGGTCCGGCCCTCGCCCGAGGTCGAGGAGGTCGTCGAGGAGGCGGTCGCCCCGCCCTGGATGACGATCCTCCACAACTGCGAGTGTCACACCTTCGAGCAGGTCGTGAAGCAGCTCCAGAAGGCGATCGCCTGCAGCGAGGCGGAGGGCTGGGAGATCGCCTGGCAGGTCCACAACACCGGCAAGGCGGTCGTCAAGATCGGCCCCGAGGCCGAGTGCGTGCGCGTCGGGAACATCCTCGCCTCGATCGGCCTCATCGTCACCGTCGTCCAGTCCTGACGGCCCCTGGGCGGCGCGGTCAGAAGCGGACGCCGACCGTCAGCCCGGGCATGGCGTTGGCGCCGCTGCCACGGCCCGTGTCGAGATCGCTGACGTTGAGCAGGAACGTCCCGGTCAGGTTCAGCCGGTCCGTCAGCGCGTAGTCCGCCCCCACGCCGAGCGGGATCAGCCACGAGGTGTCCCCCCGGCGAAAGGAGTTGTGGACGAAGCCGAGACCGATCTGCGGGGTCACCTTCAATTTCTTGCCCGTGTTGGGAATGTCGATCCAGTATTTCACCTGACCCGACAGCCCCACCTGACTCGAATCCCCGGTGACGCCGAGCTGCAGCAGCGGACCGACGGAGAAGTTCTCCAGCAGGATTCGCTCGGCGTTCAGGTTCACCGCGAACGCCGTGCCGTCGGGCGTGTCGCCCAGGAAGCCGCCGCTGACGCCTCCCGTGAAGGCACCGGGCCTCAGGTCGGCCCCTTCTGCCAGGCCTCCGGCGAGCCCGATCAGCCCGACGCTCGCCGCCGCGACCACCGCCCTCCACAGCGCGGGTCTGTTCCAGCCGGTCATCTCTCACTCCTCGTGGTTGTGGTTGTGTCGTCCGTCATTACATCACGGGGCCGATGATCCAGGGCGCGAACTCCTCCTCGCCGACGCCCGAGAGCTCGCTCTTCGAGCGCTTGCCCGAGGCGACCGCGATCACTTCCTCGAAGATCTGGCGGCCGACCGTCGCGAGCGGCGTGCCCTCGAGGATGACGCCGCAGTTGATGTCCATGTCTTCTTCCATGTGGCGGTACATGAGCGAGTTGGTCGCGAGCTTGATGGACGGCACGGGCTTGCAGCCGAACACGGAGCCGCGTCCCGTCGTGAAGCAGATGACGTTGCATCCGCCCGCCACCAGCCCGGTGATCGAGACCGGGTCGTGGCCGGGCGTGTCCATGAAGACGAAGCCGCGCGTGGTGATGGGCTCCCCGTACTGGAAGACGTCCATCATCGGCGTCGTCCCGCCCTTGGTGACGCCGCCCAGAGATTTTTCGAAGACCGTCGTGATGCCACCCGCCTTGTTGCCGGGCGCCGGATTGTTGTCCATGGCGTCGATGCCGCGGCAGTACCACTCCCACCACTTGTAGCGGTCGACGAGCTTCTTGGCGACGCCCTCGTTGATCGCCCGCCGGATCAGGAGGTGCTCGGCGCCGTAGATCTCGGGGGTCTCGGCGAGCACGCCGGTGCCACCGTAGCGCACCAGCTCGTCCACCGCCCAGCCGAGCGCTGGATTCGCGGTCATGCCGGAGTTCGCGTCGGAGCCGCCGCAGTTGGTCGCGAGCACGAGCTCGGAGACGGGCTGCTTCGTGCGCCTCGCCGCATTGGCGTGCGGCAGAAGCTTGGCGACCTCGACTGCCGCCCGCTCGACGGTCTTCCGGACTCCGCCCGCCTCCTGGATGTTGACGACGAAGGGCTTGCGCTCGGGATGGCCGGGCGCGGCCATTCGCTGGCGGTCGACCATGACCGCGGCCTGGTTCACCTCGCAGCCGAGGCCGATCAGGATGTAGGCGGCGACGTTCGGATGCTTGGCGTAGCCCGCGAGGACGCGCTGGAGCGCCAGGTGGTCCTCGCCGAACAGCTTCGTCCCGCAGCCGGACTTGTGGGTGATCGCGAGGACGCCGTCCACGTTCGGGAAGTCCCGCTGGACGTCCCGGAACTTGTCCTTCACGAACTGGGAGACACTCGCCGAGCAGTTGACGCCCGAGATGATCGCGACGTAGTTGCGGGTGCCGACGCGCCCGTCGTCGCGCTTGAAGCCGTCGAACGTGCGCATCGCCTCGGGCGGATGGAAGTCCACCGGGCGCACGTCGGTGCAGAACTCGTACTCGCGCTGGAGCTCCCCGATGCCGAGGTTCTGCGTGTGGACGTGGTCGCCCACGTGGATCTCCTCGGTGGCGAAGCCGATGATCTGGCCGTAGCGGCGCACCGGCGCGCCGGCGCGCACCGCGCGGCGGGCCACCTTATGGCCGGGCTTGATGTCCTGCCGGACCTCGATGCGGCTCCCGCCGTCCTCCAGGATCGTGCCGGCCGGGATCTCGGCCTTCGCGACGGCGACGTCGTCCTCGGCTCGCAGGATGACGGCCTTCTGCGTGATGTCGAATGTCGCCATGGGTGGTCCTCCGGCCCCAACTATACCGAACTGGGCCCCTGGATGCGCAGGACCGCGGGCGGCTCCGTCTCCAGCTGGATGGTCGTGTGATCGATGCCGAAGCGCGCGTGCAGCACCTCGTGCAGCTCGCGTAGCAACCGGTCGCTCTCGCCGACGTCGTCGACGACCACGTGGGCGCTCATCGCCTCGCGCCCCGAGGTGAGCGTCCACACGTGGAGGTCGTGGACGCGCCTCACGCCGAACACGCGCTGAATCGCCGCCTCGATCTCGGCGAGGTCGAGGTGGGGCGGCGTTCCCTCGAGGAGGACGTTCACCGCCTGGCGGAGGAGCGCCCAGGTCCGCGGCACGATCACGAGGCCGATCGCCGCGCTCGCGAGCGGGTCGGCCAGCGTCCAGTCCGTCAGGAGCATCACGAGGGCCGCGACCATGACGCCGACCGAGCTCAGCGCGTCGCCGAGGACGTGCAGGTACGCGCCGCGGACGTTCAGGCTCGAGGCGGCGTCCTCGCGGATGAGCCAGGCGCAGGCGAGGTTCGCGGCAAGACCCACCGTGGCGATGGCCAGCATCGGGCCGCCACGGACCTCGGGGGGCGCCAGGAGCCGCCGGTAGGCCTCGACGAGGATCCCGCCGGCGACGATGAGGAGGACGAGCGCGTTCACGACCGCCGCGAGGATCTCGGCGCGGTAGTAGCCGTAGGTCTTGGCCGGGGTCGGCGGCCGCGACGCGACCCAGATCGCGAAGAGCGCGAGCCCGAGGCCGCCGACGTCGGTGAGCATGTGGCCCGCGTCCGCCAGGAGCGCGAGGCTCCCGGTCCAGAGGGCGCCGACCACCTCCACCAGGAGGAACGCCACCGTCAGCACGAGCGTCGCGGTCAGCCGGCCCCGGGAGCGGGCGGCGGCCGTCGGCCGGTGGTGGTCGTGCGCCATCACGCGGATCGTAGCAGGTCGGTGATCCGCCCGGTTTTGAAAACGCCGTATGAAGCCACGGGCGCCGACGCGTCCCGGCGCCCGTGGACGTGGACCGTCGGCTATTGGATCGGCATGGCCGAGCCGTGTTGGTCGACGGCGAGCCAGCGCCCGCCCTGCTTGACGTAGGTCACGTTGAGACGTCCGTGTGTCGTCGTGGCTTTTCCCGCGCGGTCCACCAACGTGAGGGTGTAGTACGTGTTCGTCACCGCCGTGTCGCCATAAGCCCGGATGAGGCGATGCAGCGGTACGTAGCGACGCGTGGGGAAGTTCTGGAAGATGCCGCCGTACGCCGCTCTGATGGCTTCCTTACCCTCGACTCGGAACGGCGAACCGCCGGAGATGTAAACAGCGTTGTCCGCGAAATACCCGATGACGGCGTCCAGATTGCCCTCGTTGAAAGCTTGAGTCCGCTCGTTCCCGATGCGCGCGATCTCGTCCTCTACGGGTCCAGACCAGGCGACCGGCGCAACCGCTAGAACGATCAGCGCTGAGCAGAGCAAGATCCTTCGATTCATGACTGGTTCTCCTCCTGACCGCGTGTGCCCGCAGGTGGGAGGAGACGGCGACGCGGAGCACCGATGCTGTCCGTCACCGTGAGGCCGTGCCTTCCCGCGCTCCGGGCCGTTATGGGCCAACCCAGGGGAGGAGTCGGTGCAGCAAGAGCCCCCCGAACGCGCGGGGAACGACGGCCGCAGGGACTGATCCGTGGAGGGCCGCATGATGGCACCTTTAGTAGTCCTCCACAAGCGTCAAAGGGGGTGCTCCCTTCCTGCTAGAATCCGGTATGCACACCGATGGCACGCTCGCGCTGAACGGCCAGACGTTCCACTTCACGGAGTGGGGCCGGCCGGCGTCCCCCGCCCTCGTCCTGCTCCACGGCGTCACCGGCCACGCGCGCACCTGGGACGACGAGGCCGCGGCGCTCGCCGGCCGCTTCCGCGTCCTCGCGCTCGACCAGCGCGGCCACGGCGACTCCGACCCGGCACCCGACGGCGACTACACGGTCGCCGCGATGGCGGAGGACCTCGCGGCGTTCGCCGACGCGCAGGCGCTGAGGCGCTTCTCGATCGTCGGGCACTCGATGGGCGGGCGCGTGGCGATCGCGTTCGCCGGCCGCCGGCCGCAGCGGATGGACAGCCTCGTGGTCGTGGACATCGGCCCCGACATCGCGCCGGACGGCCGCCTCCGCGTGGGCACGCTGATGGCGTCCACGCCGGAGCGCTTCGCGAGCGTCGAGGAGGCTCTCGCGTTCGGGCGCGCGACGAACCCTCGCTACTCCGACGCGCTGCTGCGCCACCGCGTGCTCCACGGCACCCGGCAGGTCGACGGCGGGCTCGTCTGGAAGTACGACCGCGCGCTCCGCGAGGCCGTGCGCGCGGGCCGCTGGCGCGACCCGATCGACCTCTGGCCGCTCTGGCAGGCCATCACCTGCCCCGTCTTGCTGGTGCGCGGCGCCGAGTCCGACGTGCTCGCGCCCGAGACCGCCAAGCGGATGCTCGAGACGAACCCGCGGGCCCGGCTCGTCGAGGTGCCTGACGCCGGTCACACGGTGCCGGGCGATCAGCCGGAGGTGTTCCGCCGCCTCCTCACCGAGTTCCTCGGCGTCTGAGGACCGACGCGGCCCGCGACTTCACCGGTCGCGCAGCGTGCGCGCGGCCTCGGCGCGCATCTGCTGCATGGCGCGCGTCTCCTGGTCGGAATAGCGCTCCTCCGTCCAGGGGTCCGCGTGCATGTGGTAGCCGTTCTGCTCCCAGAAGCCCGGCGGATTCACGTCGAGGAACTCGAGGGCCCGGAGCCACTTCGCGCTCTTCCAGAAGTAGAGCTTCGGCACGACGAGCCGCATCGGCCCGCCGTGGTCGGGCTCGAGGTCGCGGCCGTTGTGACGGAGGGCCAGGACGACGTCGTCCTGCACGAGGTCCTCGAGCGCGATGTTCGTCGTGTAGTCGGGCTCGGCGTGCTGGAGGACGAACCGCGCGGCCGGCAGGGGCCTCACGCGTGTCAGCAGCTCCCGGATC
>QHSZ01000079.1 GCA_003220595.1 Candidatus Rokuibacteriota bacterium
CCGATCATCGACCGCGCGCTCCCGGCGGGACATGGCCCGGCGCGCCCGCCGGCGCGCTCGCGGGTGGAGGGCCGGCACCCGGGCCGCCGGGCGCGGCGGCGGGGCCCGCGGGGACGGGTGGGGCCGCCGCCTCCCACGCGGCACGGATGCGGAACTGCTCCTTGTCGCGGCCGCGCGTGACCGGCGAGGCGAACTCGACGCGCTCGAGCTTCGGGGAGTTCTCGAGCAGCGTGAGCCACGCGTCGTTCGGCACGACCTCCGTCACCTCGCGCAGCACGGGCAGCGGCCGGATGGCCGCCGTCTCGAGGCTCGCGACCGTGTCGAGGAGCCGGCGCTTACCCTCGAGCTCGCGGAGCGTGCGCTCGACGACGCGCACCTCGGGGTCGATGCGGGCGATCTCCGCGTCGAGCGCGCCGAGGTGTCGCCGCTCGCGAACGCCCGGGACGAGCAGCGCGCCGAGGCCCAGGAGGAGCGTCGCCGCCGCCATGCCCACCGTGGTCCACTGGTGCCGGGTGAGCCGGCGCGGCTTGATGGCCGCCGGGATGAGGTCGAGCGGCCGGATGCCGCGGGCCGAGGCGACGGCCAGGGCGAGCTCCGCCACGCCCTCTTGCCCCTCGCCCAGCGCGTCGAGGTGCCGCCGCGCGCGCTGGGTGTACGGCGGCGCCGTCACTGGCGCGCCGAGCACGGCGAGCGGGTCGGCGAGCTCGGCGGCGGCGTCGCCCGACAGCCAGACGGCGTCGCACTCGCGCCAGCGGGCCATCGCAAAGCTCCCGCGGACCTCGCCGGCCAGCGTCGCCGCGTCACCGGCGGGCAGGCTCCGGCTCCCGAGGAGATCGGCGCCCCGCAGGAGCAGAAGATCGACGGTGTCGCCCGTGCAGTGGAGCCACGCGACGCGCTGACCATGCGCTGCGTGGACGAGGGCCGGGAGGTCGTGCGCGGCGACTGTCAGCGAGACGGGGCGCAGCTTGGCGTCCTCCGCCAGCCGGAGCGCCGCCTCGACGACGCGGGCGTCGGCGGCGGCGATCAGCACGCGCTTCGTCTCCTCCAGCGGCCACGGCGCGCTCTCGGACGGCAGCGGCAGGAAGTCGAACGGCGCGTCGTCCGCGGGGAAGGGCAGGTGCCGCTCGAGCTCGAAGCGGACCATGTCGCGCGTCTCTCCGTCGACAGACGGTAGCTCGATGGGCTTCACGATCACGGCCGCGCGGGCGAGGCCGAGCGCGACCGTGCGCGGGGTGAGCGCCCTCGCCTCGAGCTCGGCGCGGAGCGCGGCGGCCGGGTTCTCCGCCTGGACGACGAACGTGTCCACGCGATTCTGCTGGAGGGCGGCGACGCTCAGGCGGTCGCCGAGCATGACCACCGCGAGCCGGACCGGTGTGAGCCTCATCCCCCTATAAGATAAGCCGAAGTGGCGTCCATTGCCAGGATGCGTCAGCGCAGGCCGGACCACTCGAGGACGCTCACGGAGACCGGCGTTCCAGGACGCTTCTGGACCACCGCGGTCACGCGCGCGGCCACGCGGCCGTCCACGATGCCCTGGGCCTCGACGCGGAAGATCTGGGTCGAGAAGCCGAGCCCCCGGCCGCTGAACGTGCCGGGCACGACGGCATAGGGCAGGGCCCGGCGCGCCTGGAGGATCTCCACCACCTGGGCCTCGGCGAGGCCGAGCGCCTTGAGCACCGCCGGCGGGGCCGTGTTGATGTTGACCTGACCCGTCGACCTGACCGTGACGAGGTCCACCAGCCCGGGCGTCTCCGCCACGCCGTCGTAGATCTCGCGCGTCACGCCGCGGATCTGCAGGAGCTCAGCGGCGGACTCGAGGTTCGCGTTGTGCGAACGGTAGGGCACCGGCAGCCCGAGGTAGTAATCGCTCTCCGCGCCGTTCAAACGGTGCTCGTCGTTCGTGTCGCGCCAGTCCTGCAGCGAGTCGCCGATGATGTCGCGCACGCTCCTGTCCAGGCCGAGGGCCTGCAGGAGCCGGTCGATCCGATCCGGAGGGGAGGAGTTGACGTTGATGCGCCCCTCCTCGTCGGTGATCCGGTAGGTGAACTGGCCGCCGGGGAAGTCGACCTTCTCGCGCGGCAAGTGTGGCAGCGGAAGACGAGCGGCCGTGTAGAAGGTGAGCAGGCCCTGGGCGTCCTCGCCCACGAGCGTCGACTCGGCGGCGATCTCGCGCATCGCCTGCGCGACCGCCGCCTCCGCGAGATGATTGGCGACGATGCCTGCCTTGTACGCGCGCACGGCGGAGGCCTCGAGGCGCATCGAGTAGGCGAACTCGGCGCCCACGATGCCGACGATCGCCATGACGAGGAGCACGACGATCAGCGCGATCCCGCGCTCGTCGCGTCTCATTTGTAGCGGGGTCCGCGAGGCCGGCGTGCACCGTGGGTGGCCCGAGCCAGGCGCCCGTCGCTCATTTGTAGCGGGGTCCGCGAGGCCGGCATGCACCGTGGGTGGCCTGAGCCCGGCTCGCGTCGCTCATTGGTCCGTGGTCTCCCCGGCGCGCAGCGAGACCGTGAGGGGCGGAAGCGTCTGCGTCCGGCCGCCGAGCGTCGTGCCCACCGTGACGCGGACGGCGCGCGGCGGCGCCTGTCCCCCGTCCCACTGATCGAGCCACGAGCCGCTCTGGTCCAGGTACTGGAAGGTGAGCGAGGTGACGCTCGCGTCGTGGAAGACGGGGACCGCGTCCTCGAACGGGTTCCGGTTCGGCAGCGGCCGCTGCCGGACGACGAGGCCGGGGCGTTCGCCGCCCTCGCCGAGGGCGATGACGACGGCCGTGAACGCGATCGGCGCCGGAAAGGGGAAGGGCGCCGACTGAGTGACGAACTCGAGCCGGGTCTCGGTGCCGGAGAAGAGCAGCGACGACTCCGGTACGAGGCCGCGGTCGCCGCGGTATGGGTACGCGGCGCCGATCGTCCGGGCCAGCACCAGGGCGACGCCGCGCACGTGCTGCTGGGTCTCGGCCCGGTCCCCGCCACGGCGCCAAGAGTCGAACGCGACGCGCAGGCCGCCGAACGCGATCACCAGGAGCGTAGCCACGAGCGAGAGCGCAATGAGCAGCTCGAGGAGCGTGAACCCGCGCTGGGCGCGCCTCACGGTCGAGCCCCCGGTAGCGGCGGCTTCTCGGCCGAGGCGCGCAGCGTGGCGAGCTCGACGTGGCGCGTGCCGTCCCAGTCGACCCTGACCGTGATCCGGTAGAGCTTCCACCGCGCGGTGGCGGCCACGCTCGTGAGCTCGGGCGTCGGGTCGACGGTGATCGTCCGCTCCCACGTGAACGGCCCCTCGGTTCCCGACTTCTGCTCCTCGGTCGGCGTGACGACTTCCCGGATCTTCTGATCCGCGATGAGAATCGCCTGCTGGTGGTCGCCCGCGGTTCTGAGGAGCCTCAACCCCTGCGCGAACCCCTGGATCGACGCGACGATCGCGACGCTGAGGATCGCGAACGCCACGAGCACCTCGAGGAGCGTGAAGCCCGCCGTGGACCTCATCATTCCTTGACGCTCCGGACGCGGCCGGTGACGGAGTCTACCGTGACACGGTAGGTCGTGTCGCCGGAGTGGAGCCGGTACTCGCCGCCGGTCGAGGTGCCCTCGGGCTCGAAGCGGACGGCGCCGGCGTTCGCCGCCGCCGGCTCGATCACGAGGCGCTCGGGGAAGATCCGCGTGCGGAGCAGGTCGGTCTCGCCCGCGACGATCGTCACCCGGTGGGCGCCGGGCTCGACGACCACGCGGAGCGGCCGGCGCTGCGTGATGGCCTGCTCGCGGGCGTGACGGAAGAGCGCCGCAAAGCCGGCGACGTCCGCGCGCAGGCGCACGGTCTCGGTGCTGCGGCCGATCGCGGGACCGACGAGCGCGACCGCCAGCGCGATCACGAAGAGGGTGACGACCAGTTCGAGGAGCGTGAACCCGCGCGCGCCTACTTCTGCGCGTTTTCCCATGACGTGATGTCGGCGTTCTCCCCCTCGCCGCCGGGCTGGCCGTCGGCGCCTTCCGACCAGAGGTCGTAATCGCCGCGCTGGCCGGGACAGCAGCGGTACTTGTAGGGATTGCCCCACGGGTCCTTGGGGACGTCCTTCTTGAGATAGGGGCCGTTCCAGTTGGTGACGCTCGGGTTCCGCTGGAGCGCGTCGAGCCCCTGCGCCGTGGTCGGGTAGGAGCCGGTGTCGAGGCGGTACTGGTCGAGCGAGGCGCCGAGCAGCTCGATCTGCGCGCGCGCGGCCGCCACCTTGGACTGGCCGACACGACCGAAGAGACGCGGGCCCACGAGGCCCACGAGCAGGCCCAGCACGATGATGACGACGAGGAGCTCGATCAGCGTGAACCCCCGCTGGTCGCGCATGACCGCGGAGGGGACCCGACGCCACGGCCCGCGCCAGGGTCGGCGGCACCCCTCCGAGACCCGTGTAGTCAGCGCACGGGCGCCGCGCCGCACGAGGCCCGACGCAGAGGCGTCGAGCGCCGTCGTGGTCGAGGAGGGGTGCCCCGGGCCTGGCGCGACCGGTGACCATCGGGTCATAGCGGGATCTCGTTGATGGAGAAGATCGCGAGCAGCATGGCCACCACGATGAACGCCACGAGCACGCCCATGCTGAGGATGATCACGGGCCCGAGGAGGCCGACGACGCGCCTGAGCTCGATGCGCACGTCGGTCTCGAAGGTCTCCGCCACCTTGAGCAGCATCTCCTCGAGGCGCCCCGTCTCCTCGCCCACGCGCACCATGTGGATGGCGAGCGCGGGGAAGCGCGCCTGCTCCTGCATCCCGGCCGCGATCGTGCCGCCGCGTTTGACGCCGTCCGACAGCCGCGCCACGGCGCGACCGATCGCCTGGTTGGTCATCATGTCGCCCACGACCGCCAGCGCGCCCATGACCGGCACGCCGCTCTTGAGCATCGTGCCGAGGGTACGGGTGAAGCGCGCGGTCTCAATCTTCAGGGCGAGCCGACCGACGAGCGGCAGCGCGAGCCGCGTCTGGTCCCACGTGAGGCGCCCGTCAGGTGTTCCCGTCCAGACGCGGCAGGCGAAGCCGAGGGCGAGCAGGGCGAGCAGGCCGAGCCACCAGTAGCCCTGGACGACCGTGCTGGCCGTCATGAGGATCTGCGTCGGGAGCGGGACCGCCTGGCCGAGGTCGGCGAAGATCGTCGCGAAGCGCGGCACGACGAACGTCATCAGGAAGACGATCGCGCCGATCGCGACCGTGAAGATGACGACGGGGTAGGCGAGCGCGGAGATGACCTCCTCGGCGAAGGCGGCGCGGGCCTCGAGGAACTCGGCGAGGCGTCGGAGCGTGACCTCGAGGACGCCGCCCTTCTCGCCGGCGCGGACCATGTTGATGTAGAGGCGCGAGAACGGGCGCGGGTGGTGCTTGGCCAGCGCCTCGCTGAGCGACGAGCCGCCGCGCACGCTCACGAGCAGGTCGCCGACGAGCGCCTTGGCGCGCGGGTGCGGCGCCAGCTCCTCCACGATGGCGAGCGCGCGGTCGAGCGGCAGGCCGGCCTCGACGAGCGTCGCGAGCTGCTGGGTGAGCGTGAGGAGGTCGCGCTGGCTGAAGCGTCCGGACGCGCCGAACACGGGCCAGCCCGCGCGCTCGGCGTGGGGCGCGACACGGATCGGGTAGTAGGCGTCCTTCTGGAGCCGCTCCACGACGGCGCGCGCGTCGGGCGCCTCCATCACGCCGTCGATGGTCTGGCCGCGCCGGTCGGCTGCCCGGTAGAGGAAGACCGGCATCGCCCTGCTCAGGCGTCTTCCTGGGTGACGCGGAGGAGTTCCTCGACCGTGGTGACGCCCTCGCACGCCTTCCGCCAGCCGTCGAGCCGGAGCGTGACCATCCCGTCGTCGATCGCCTGACGGCGGATGTCGCGGTTCGGCGCGCGGCGGAGGATGAGGCTGCGTGCGTCCTCCGTGATCGGGAAGAGCTCGTAGATGCCGGTGCGCCCGCGGTAGCCGGTGCCGCGGCACCCGGCGCACCCGCCCCCGCGCCAGAGCTTCGTGCCCGCGGCGCCCTCGATGCCGAGCGCCTCGAGGTCGGCGGCGTTCGGCGTGTCGGGCGTGAGGCAGGCCTGGCAGATGCGCCGCACCAGCCGCTGGGCGAGCACGCCTTCGAGGACGGACGCGACGAGGTAGGCCTCGACGCCCATGTCTTGCAGGCGCGTGATCGCGCCCGGCGCGTCGTTGGTGTGGAGCGTGGAGAAGACGAGGTGACCGGTGAGCGCCGCCTGGATCGCGATCTCCGCGGTCTCGAGGTCACGGATCTCGCCGATGAGGATCACGTCCGGGTCCTGCCGCACGATGTGGCGGAGCCCCGTCGCGAACGTGAGCCCGATCTTCGGCTTCACGTGGATCTGGTTGACGCCCTTCAGCTGGTACTCGACCGGGTCCTCGACCGTGATGATCTTGAGGTCCGACGAGTTGATCTTGTCGAGCGCGCCGTAGAGCGTGGTCGTCTTGCCCGAGCCGGTGGGCCCGGTGACGAGCACGATCCCATGCGGCCGCTTGATGAGCGCCTCGAAGTGCTGGAGCATCTGCGGGGCGAAGCCGAGCTTCTCGAGCGCCAGGAAGACGCTCGCGCGGTCGAGGAGCCGCATGACGATCGACTCGCCGTGCACGGTGGGGATCGTCGAGACGCGGATGTCCACGCGCCGGCCGCGGAGCGTGACGCGGATGCGCCCGTCCTGCGGCAGGCGCCGCTCGGCGATGTTCATCTCGGCCATGAGCTTGATGCGCGAGGTCACGGCGGCCTGCAGCCGGCGCGGCGGCGCCTCCTGGTCGAAGAGGATCCCGTCGATCCGGTACCGGACGCGGAGCGTGTCCTCGAAGGGCTCGACGTGGATGTCCGACGCCTCGGCGTCGATCGCGTTCTCGATGAGGAGGTTCACGACCCGTACGACGGGCGCCTCGAACGCCATGTCGCGCAGGTGGTTGACGTCCTCGTCGCCCCCGTCCCCGCCCTCGTCCTCCATACCCTGGACGATGCGCTGGAGCGGGCTCGCGGCGCCGTCGTACGTCCGGTCGATCGCCTCGACGATCGCCTCAGGTGAGCTGACGACGAGCTTCACCGCGAGCCCCGTGAACTGGCGGAGGTCGTCCGCGACGACCGGGCTCAGCGGGTCGGCGGTGGCGACGGTCAGGAGGCCGTTCTCGACGCTCACGGGGCACACGGTGTACTGGCGGAGGTACTTCGGCGAGAGATTCTTGACGATCGGCAGCGGCGACGGCAGCTCGTCCCGGGACATGTAGGCCAGGTTCTGTTGGCGCGCGAGCGCGCGCAGCACGTCCTCGGTCTGGACGGCGCCCATCGCCACGAGCGCCTCGCCCACGCGCTCGCCGGTCGTCTTGGCGCGCGCGAGGGCTTGGTCCACGACTTCGGGGGTGGTCAAACGTTCGTGGACCATGATCTCGCCGAGCCGGCGGAGGAGCGCCGCGATCACCATGCTATGCTCGCGTGACCATGTTAGCATACCTGGCGTTCACGGCCGCCGCCGCCGCCGCGGACGTCGCCGGCGCGCTGCTCGTCGTCACCGCGCACCGGCGCGGGCGCGCCCCGCTCCGCTACTTCGTCGCCGCCGGCGCGGGCTTCATGCTCGCCGCCGCGTTCGTCCGGATGCTGCCGGAGAGCGCGCACGTGCCGCACGCGTTCCTCTTCGTGCTCATCGGCTACTTCGGCGTCCACCTCTTCGAGCACACGGTGGCGCCGCACTTCCACTTCGGCGAGGAGGTGCACCCCGAGGCGCTGCTCGCGCCCTCGGCCGGTTACCTGGCGCTCCTCGGGCTCGGCGTCCACACGCTCTTCGATGGCGTCGCGATCGCCGCCGGCTTCATGATCGGGCCGGCGCTCGGCGCGCTCATCTCGATCGCGGTCTTCCTGCACAAGGTGCCGGAGGGCTTCACGATCGCGTCAGTCATGCTCGCGGGCGGGGGCTCGCGCCGCGCCGCCGTCGGCGCGGGGGCGGTGCTCGGCGCGCTGACGATCGTCGGCGCGGTCGCGACGAGCTTCGTCGCCGAGCAGCACGTGGGCGTGGCGCTCGCTCTCTCGGCCGGCGTGACGATCTACGTGGCGGCGTCCGACCTGATTCCGGAGGTGAACCGCGAGGGGGGCCCGGCGCTGGCGTGGACCGTCTTCGGCGGCCTGGTCCTGTTCGCGCTGGCCGACTGGCTCCTGGCGCCGCTCGGC
Organism: Candidatus Rokuibacteriota bacterium; assembly: GCA_003220595.1. Classification (GTDB taxonomy): domain Bacteria; phylum Methylomirabilota; class Methylomirabilia; order Rokubacteriales; family CSP1-6; genus AR19. Next base: position 8,164 of record QHSZ01000079.1, read on the forward strand.
GGGCATTAGGCCGGCGCCGCCGGCCAGGCCGCCGGCGGCGGCCATGCTATCCTGGCCGGCAAATGAGCGACGCGCGCCTGTCTCAGGCCACCCACGGTGCATGCCGGCCTCGCGGCCCCCGTTACAGATGAGCGACGCGCGCCTGTCTCAGGCCACCCACGGTGCACGCCGGCCTCGCGGCCCCCGTTACAGATGAGCGACGCGCGCCTGTCTCAGGCCACTCGCGGCCCCCGCTACCAATGACCGTGCGAGCGGCGCTGGTCCTGCACGGCCCCAACCTCAATCTCCTCGGCACCCGCGAGCCGGCCGTCTACGGGCGCGTCACGCTCGTCCAGCTCGACCGCCTGATCCGCGAGCATGCGCGGCGGCACGGGATGCGCGTCGAGTGCCGTCAGTCGAACCACGAGGGCCAGCTCGTCGACTGGCTCCAGTCGGCCGAACGCGAGGGCTTCGGCGGCGTCGTCTTCAACCCCGGCGCCTTCACCCACTACTCGCTCGCGCTCAGGGATGCCATCGCCGCGATCAAGGTGCCGGTCGTCGAGGTGCATCTCTCCAACGTGCACGGGCGCGAGGAATTCCGGCGCCACTCCGTGCTCGCTGCCGTCGCGCGCGGCCAGATCTCGGGCTTCGGGCCGCAGAGCTACCTGCTGGGACTCGACGCGCTCGCGGCGGCGCCGGCGCCCGCGCGCCGGCGCCGGTGAATCGCCGCGCCCGCCCGGCCGTCTAAGCGGCGACGGGTCGGGGGAGCGGGTGACCCGTGGTCGAGCTCGACGATCTCGCCCTGGTCGAGCGGGTGCGCGCCGGCGACGTCGCCGCGTTCGAGCCCCTGGTCGAGAAGTACCGGCAACGGGTCTACCGTCTCGCCCGGAACGTCCTGCACGACAGCGAGGAGGCGTTCGACGTCGCCCAGGAGGCGTTCATCCGCGCGTTCCAGGCGCTCCCGACGTTCCGGGGGCAGTCGGCGTTCTACACGTGGCTCTTTCGGATCACGCTGAACGTCGCGTCCGATCGCGCGCGCCAGCGCACCGCGCGCGGGCGCGCCTTCGGCACCGAGCGGGTGGAGGAGGAGGAATGGAGCCGCACGCTGGTGGATCCGGGCGAGGGGCCCGACGCCTCGGCGGCGCGGGCCGAGGAGCGTCGCCGCATCGGGCGCGCGCTCGAGGCTTTGCCCCCGCATCACCGCGCGATTATCATGTTGAGTGATCTCGAGGGTCTGTCGTACCGCGAGATCGCGGAAGTGCTGGGGATTCCCATGGGGACCGTCATGTCGCGTCTGCACAACGCGCGCAAGCGCCTGCGCGCAGCCCTCGGGCCGCTGCTCACCGTGCTGCTCGCGCTGCTGGCCGCCCTTGTCGCGCCCGCGGGGGCCGAGGCGCAGCAGGTCGTGAGCTTCGGCACTCGCGTCGTGCTCGCGAGCGACGCGGCGCCGCCGCCGGCGGCCGGCCGCGGCCAGGCGCTCGCCGAGCCCGACGAGCGCCTCGACAGCTTTCTGCCGAAGCTCCGGCAGCTCTTCCGCTACACCTCGTACACGTCGCTCGAGCGCTACCGGGCCGAGGTGCCGATGGGCGCGACACAGCGCTGGCGGGTGCCGGGCGAGCGCCAGCTCTCGATCACGCCGGAGGCGTTCGCGAAGGGCGCGGTGAAGTTCCAGGTGCGGCTTTCGCGCGGCAGCCTCACCGAGGTCAACACGCACATCCAGGCCCAGACGGGCAATCCCGCGGTCATCGGCGGTCCGCGCCACGGCGACGGCGTCCTGATCATCATCGTCTGGCCGAACCCGAACCCCTGAGCGGAGGCGGCGTGAGCGAGGGCGAAGAGCGGTACTTCCGGGAGCGGGCCCGCATCGAGCAGGGCCACGTGAAGTATCGCGAGAAGCTGCGCGAGGAAGGCAAGCTCTTCGTCCGCGACCGCCTGAAGCTGCTGCTCGACCCTGGCTCCGAGTTCCAGGAGGACTGGCTCTTCGCGCGCTCGCAGGAAGCCGACACGCCGGCGGACGGCGTGGTGACGGGCGTCGGCAGGGTCGGCGGGCGCACCGTCTGCGTCATGGCCAACGACTACACCGTGAAGGCCGGCTCCTGGGGCGAGAAGACGGTGCAGAAGATCGTGCGCATCCAGGAGAAGGCGGCGCGCCTGCAGGTGCCGCTCCTCTATCTCGTGGACGCGGCGGGCGGGCGCATCTCCGAGCAGATCCGGATCTTCCCCGGGCGCTTCCACGCCGGGCGCATCTTCTACAACGAGGTGCAGCTCTCCGGGGTCGTCCCCCAGGTCTGCATCCTCTTCGGGCCCTCGCCCGCCGGCTCGGCGTACCTGCCGGCCCTCACGGACGTCGTCATCATGGTCGACGGGAAGGCCTCGCTCTACGTCGGGAGCCCCCGCATGGTCGAGATGGCGATCGGCGAGAAGACGACGCTCGAGGCGCTCGGTGGCGCGCGGATGCACTGCGAGGTCTCCGGCTGCGGCGACGTCCTCGCCGGCTCCGACGAGGAGGCGATCGAACTCGCCAAGCAGTACCTCGCCTGCATGCCCTCGTCGTACCGGGAGCTGCCGCCCGTGCGGGAGGCCGCGGAGCCGAAGCCCGGGCGCGCCATCACGGAGATCGTCCCCTACGACCAGCGCAAGTACTTCGACATGTACGAGGTCATCGACCGCCTCGTGGACGCGGGCTCGTGGTTCGAGCTCAAGCGCCTCTTCGCCCGCGAGATCATCGTCGGGCTCGCGCGCCTCGGCGGCCGCCCGGTCGGGATCGTCGCGAACCAGCCGAAGGTGAAGGGCGGCGTCCTCTTCGTGGACTCCGCCGACAAGGCGGCGCGCTTCATCTGGCTCTGCAACGCGTTCAACATCCCGCTCGTCTACCTCGCGGACGTCTCCGGCTTCATGGTGGGGAGCAAGGTCGAGCGCGAGGGGATCATCCGGCACGGCGCCAAGATGATCTTCGCGACCTCGCAGGCGACCGTGCCCAAGATCTCGGTGATCGTCCGCAAGTGCTACGGCGCCGGGCTCTACGCGATGTGCGGGCCCGCCTTCGAGCCCGACGCGGTGCTGGCGCTCCCGCAGGGGCAGATCGCGATCATGGGGCCGGAGCCCGCGGTGAACGCCGTCTACTACAACAAGATCATGGAGCTGCCCGAGGGCGAGCGCGCGGCGTACGTGAAGCAGCGGCGCGACGAATACGCGCGCGACGTGGACATCCACAAGCTCGCCTCGGAGATGCTTGTGGACGACATCGTGCCAGGTGGGGCGCTGCGCGACGAGCTGCTCAAGCGCCTCGCGTTCGCGCAGAGCAAGGTCCAGGAGTTCCCGCAGCGCCGCAACGGCGTCTACCCCGTCTAGGGTTCCGTCCTCAGCCGCCGAAGCGTCGCCGGGCTTCCGCGAGCGCCTGCGCGATCGGCACGGGCAGGCGCGGGCCGAACTGCCGGTAGAACTCGCCGAGCTCGCCGAGCGCCTGCAGCCACTCGGCGGCGTCGCAGCGGAGCGCCTGGCGCAACCGCTCGGCCGGGAGGTCGAGCCCGGCGGTGTCGAGCGCACCGACCGCGGGCACCCACCCGATCGGCGTCTCCTCCGCGCGCGCCGTCCCGCGGATGCGCTCGACCATCCATTTCAGCACGCGCATGTTCTCGCCATAACCCGGCCAGAGGAAGCGGCCGTCGGCGTCGCGGCGAAACCAGTTCACGCGGAAGATGCGCGGCGGCGTGGCCAGCTTCGCCCCCGTCGCGAGCCAGTGGCCGAAGTAGTCGGCCATGTTGTAGCCGCAGAACGGCAGCATCGCCATCGGGTCGCGGCGCACCACGCCGACCTTGCCCGTGATCGCCGCCGTTGTCTCCGTGGACATCGCCGAGCCGAGGAAGACGCCGTGGGTCCAGTCGAAGCTCTCGAAGACGAGCGGGATCACGCTCGAGCGCCGGGAGCCGAAGATGAGCCCGGAGATGGGCACGCCCTGCGGATCTTCCCAGTTGGGCGCGATCGACGGGCACTGCCGGCAGAGCACGGTGAAGCGCGAGTTCGGATGCGCGGCAGGGCCGTCCCCGGGCTTCCAGGGCTTGCCCTGCCAGTCGCAGAGCCCCGCGGGCGCCTCGCCCGTGAGGCCTTCCCACCAGGGCTCGCCGGCCGGCGTCAGCGCGACGTTGGTGAAGATCGTGTTCGCCCGCACCATCGTCGCCCCGTTCGGATTGGTCGTCGGGCTCGTGTTCGGCGCCACGCCGAAGAAGCCGCGCTCCGGGTTGATCGCGCGGAGCTGGCCCTGCGCGTCCACCCACATCCACGCGATGTCGTCGCCGAGGGTCCAGGCGCGCCAGCCGGGCAGGTGCGAGACGACCATCGCGAGGTTGGTCTTGCCCGACGCGCTCGGCATCGCGCCGGCGAGATAGGTGACGCGCCCCTCGGGATCCTCGACGCCGATGATGAGCATGTGCTCGGCGAGCCAGCCCTCGCGGCGCGCCTGCGCGGAGGCGATGCGCAGCGCGTGGCACTTCTTGCCGAGGAGCGCGTTCCCGCCGTAGCCCGAGCCGACGCTCCAGATCAGCTTCTCCTCGGGAAAGTGGAGAATCAGCCGCCGCTCCGGCGAGAGATCGCCGAGCGAGTGGAGGCCCGCCACGAAGTCGCCGTCGCCGCGCATGTGCTGGATCGCCGTC
>QHSZ01000080.1 GCA_003220595.1 Candidatus Rokuibacteriota bacterium
GGCGTCGGGGCAGGGGGCCTTCAGCTCGGGCGTCGCCCTGAGGTGCGGCACCGAGGCGAAGAGCCGCGAGACCGGCTCGGCGGCGCGCGCCGCAATCTCGATGACCTTGCAGGAGGCGAGGATCCCGTCGTCCACGCCGTAGTAGTCCTCGGCGAAGAACATGTGGCCGCTGACCTCGCCGCCGAGGAGGATCCCATCCTCGCGCATCTTGCGCTTGAGGTGCGAGTGGCCCGTCTTCCACATGACGGGCGTGCCGCCGTGCGCCCGGATGTCCTCGACCAACGACTGCGAGGACTTCACGTCGAAGACGACCTTCGCGCCGGGATAGCGCGCCAGGAGGTCGCGCGCGAGGAGAATCAGGATCAGGTCGGCCTCGTGGCGCGCCCCGCGCTCGTCGATGATCCCGACGCGGTCGGCGTCGCCGTCGTAAGCGACGCCGAGGTCGGCGCCGACCTCGACGACCCTGGCCTGCAGGTCCACCACGTTCTCGGCATCCTCGGGGTCGGGCAGGTGATTGGGGAAGCTCCCGTCGGACTCGCAGTGGAGCTCGACGATCTCGCAGCCGATGCGGCGCAGGAGGTCCGGAGCGTAGAGCCCCGCGACGCCGTTGCCGGCGTCGACGACGACCTTGAGCCGCCGCGCCGGCTTCACGAGCCGGCTCACCGTCGCGAAGTAGTCCTCGCGCGGGCTGCGCGCCGCGAGCGTGCCGCGGCCGCGCTCGAAGTCGTTCCGCTCGGCGAGCCCACGCAGCCGCTGGATCTCCTCCTCGGTGAGCGGCGCCGCGCCGGGGTGCACCATCTTCACGCCGTTGTACTCGATCGGGTTGTGGCTGCCCGTGACGTTCGCGCCCCCGTCGAGCTTCCAGTGCGCCGTGGCGAAGTAGAGGATCGGCGTCGGCACGAGGCCGATGTCGACGACGTCGAGCCCGGTCGCGAGCACGCCCTCGACGAAGGCGGCCTTCAGGGCGTCGGAGGACCGGCGGTTGTCCTGGCCAACGGCGATCCGGCGCCCGCCGTTCCGGCGGATGAGCGTGCCGTAGGCCGAGCCGACCAGACGGAAGACGTCGGGGGTGATGTCGCTGCCGACGAGGCCGCGCACGTCGTAGGCGCGGAACACGTGCGGATTGAGCATTGTGCGGTCCTTTTCGTTACGCTATCGTGACGGCGCGGGGCGCGCTCGCTTCGGAGGTTATCACGAGATGCCCAGGGAGTTCGTCTTCGTCCACGGCATGAGCCACGGTGCCTGGTGCTGGGAGCTCGTCCAGGCGCGCCTCGAGCGGGCGGGCCACCGCACGCTCGGCGTGGATCTCCCCGGCCACGGCCGGCGCGCCCACGAGTGGCGCCGCGCCTCCGTCGGCGCCTACGCGCGCGCGGTCGCCGACGCGATGATCCAGGCGGGGTCGAGCCGCGCGATCGTCGTCGGCCACTCGATGGGCGGCATCGTCATTCCCAAGGTCGCCGAGCTCGTGCCGGAGCGCGTCGCGCACCTCGTCTTCCTCGCCGCCGTCGTCCTGCCGCACGGGGCCTCGCTGCTCGAGACCCAGGTGCCGCTGCCCGGGCGCGCGCTTCTCCGCGGGCTCGCGGCCGCCGCCGGCGCGATCCAGTATCCGGCCGCCATGGAGCACGCGCGCTGGATGGGGGACCTGGCACCGGGCGATCCGCTCGTCGGCGCGGCGCTGGCGCGGCTCACGCCGCAGCCGCTCCGGCCGTGGACCGAGCGCGTGGATATGCGCGGCTTCTACGCGATGCGCGTGCCGCGGACCTACGTGCGCTGCCTGCGGGACGCCGCGATCCCCCCAGCGCGGGCGGCCGAGTACGCGGCGCGGCTCTCTGTCCGGGCCGTGGACCTCGACACGGCGCACGGACCGATGCTCTCCGCGCCCGACGCGCTGGTGGAGATCCTCCTGAAGTGCTGATCGTCACGCGAACGGAGCCCCCATGGACGAGAAGGAGCTGAAGGAGCGGACGAAGAAGACGGCGCGCATGCTCTTCCACACGCTCCCGAGCGGCGCCGGCTACGACCTGTGGAAGCGGTTCGACCCGGAGCTCGCGCGCGAGCTCTCGATGTTCTTCACCGGCGTCCTCTACAGCCGCGAGGTCCTCTCGCAGAAGCAGCGCGAGCTCTGCGCCGTCGCGGCGCTGACCGCGCTCCACCGCCCGAACGAGGTGCGGGCCCACATCCACGCGGCGCTCAACGTGGGGGCGACGCGCCGGGACGTGGCCGAGGTGATCTTCCAGATGGCCACATACGGTGGCATGCCCGTCGTCGTGGACGCGCTCGAGGTCTACGCGAAGGTGCTCGCCGAGCGCGGCGAGCCGTTCCCGGGCGAGGAAGCGAAGGCGTGAGCCAGAGGGCGCTCGACGCCGCGGTCGAGGCCGCCCGCGCGGCGGGCGCGATCGCGCTCAAATACTTCCGCGGCCGCTTCGAGGTGACGCTGAAGCCCGACGCGACGCCCGTCACCCAGGCCGACCGCGAGGCCGAGCGGGCGATCGTCGAGATCCTCGGGCGCGCGTTCCCCGACCACGGCGTGCTCGGCGAGGAGTTCGGCGGGCACGGCTCGACCGAGGTCCGCTGGATCATCGACCCGATCGACGGGACCAAGAACTTCGTCCGCGGCATCCCGGTCTGGGCGACGCTGATCGGGCTCGAGGAGCGCGGCGAGATCACGGTGGGCGTGATCCACAACCCGGTGACCGGCGAGCTCTACACTGCGCGGCGCGGCGGCGGCGCGTTCCTGAACGGCGAGCGCATCCGCGTCTCGGCCATCGCCGAGCTCGGCGGCGCCACGCTCGTCCACGCGGGCCTCGGACTCTTCCGCGAGGCGGGACGCTGGGAGTCGTTCGTGCGACTCGTGGACGCGACCGAGCGCCAGCGTGGCTTCGGCGACTACTCGGGCTACGGGCTCGTCGCCGAAGGCAAGGCGGAGCTCTACCTCGAGGTGGATCTGAAGCCCTGGGACCTGGCGCCCTGCAAGATCCTCGTCGAGGAGGCCGGTGGCCGCTTCAGCGACCTCGACGGGCGCCCCACGATCTACTCGGGCACGGCGCTCGCGACGAACGGCCGCCTGCACGACGCCGCCCTGGCGCTGCTCCGCCCCTGACGCTCGCGATCCATCCCGGCGCGCTCGGCGACGTCCTGCTCGCCGTCCCGGCGCTCCGCGCCCTGAAGGCGGCGTGCCCCGGCGAGCCGCTCGCCTTCGCGGGCCAGCCGCGCATCGGCCGCCTCCTCGCGGCGCTCGGCCTCGTGGACCGGGCGCTCGCGTTCGAGGCGCTCCGGCTCGATGCGCTGCTGGCGGGCGAGGCGGACGACGTTGCCACCGAGGTTCGGAACGCGGGGCGCCTCGTCTGCTGGTTCGGCGCGCACGACGCCGAGTTCGTCGCGCGGCTCACGGCGCTCGGTCCCGGCGCCGTCGTCGCGCCGCCCTACACGAGCGGCCGCGCCGTCTGGGAGCACCTGCTCGGCACTGTCGGCGTGCCCGCGGCCGCGGCCGAGCGCTTCCGCGCTGCCGTCGAGGTGGCCCCGGAGCTCGTCGCGGACGGCGGCCGGGCCCTCGCGCGGGCGGGCTGGGACGGCTCGACGCCGGTCGTCCTCGTGCATCCAGGCGCGGGCGGTGTCGCCAAGCGCTGGCCGGTCGAGGGCTTCGCCGCGGCGCTCGAGCGCCTCGCGGCCGCGCAGCGGGTCGCGATCGTCATCCACGAGGGGCCGGCCGACCACGAGGCCGCCGCCGGCCTGGCCGCGAGGCTCCGGGCGCCTTCGCTGCGGCTCGGCGATCCGGCGCTCACGACCCTGGCGGGCGTCCTCGCGACGGCGAGCGTGTACCTGGGAAACGACTCGGGGGTGAGCCATCTGGCGTCGGCGGTGGGCGCGGCCTGCGTGACGCTCTTCACGCGCGACAAGCTGCCGTGGCGGCCCTGGGCGCTCGGCGCCGAGCCGCTGGTGGTCGAGACGTCGGCGCTCGAGCCGGGCGACGCGGAGCGGGTGGCCGCCGCGCTGCTCGGGCTCTAGGAACCTCTCGGGTTATCGAGGGGCGCCACGGCTCCGCCGGGCGTCCCGAGCCACTCGGGCCCGGGGGACTTGGGGGCCATTTCGGGGCCCCCATGTTCGACTAAGACCCGCCGCGCGGCGACTGGGCGAGGGCTAATAGAACTCGACCGGCACCGCCACGGGCTCGGGCTCGTCCTCGACCGGCTGCATCGCGTCCGCTCCCTGGAGTCTCTTGATCAACGCCCCGTCCAGATCGGGAATCTCTCGCGCGGCCAGGTCGTACCAGAGGTCCATCGTCATCGCATCACCTCTAGGGCGCCTTGAGGCCCCGTCCGATCACTTACTTCTGACCTCACCTGTCAGGCAGGAGTCGTGCCAGCGAGAACGTTCCGGAAAGTCAGTAAGTTAAATACCGGACCCGTGCGGGCGCCGGGCAGCACGCCCGAGAACCCTCGGGCATCCCGCCCGGCCCCGCGCAACCCGGCCGACGGTCAGCGCTCCGGCTTCTTCCAGATGCCGCGCTCGTGCATCAGCCTGATCTGGCGCTTGATGACCTTCTCGCGGTATTCGGCGTGCTTCATCGGCGCGCGCTTGAGGTAGAGGTTCTTCGGGTAGATCGGCCGCTCGTAGAGGATCTGGTAGAGCTCGGTCCGCAGGTCTTTCATCCAGTTGTCCCATTGCGCGCGGGCGCGGTGGTCGCGGAGCGCCTCGATGTCGACGACGCCGCCGACGTACGTGGAGCCCGCCCCGTAGTCCTGGCGGCCGACGATGCGGCCCTTGTAGTCGATGATGAAGGACCGACCGCCGAAGGTGTCGATGGGCGTCGTCTCCTCCGGGAAGAGGTAGTAGGTCCCCATGTTCGGGGCGACGACGTACATATTGTTGTCGAGGGCGCGGGCGCGGCTCTGGATCTCGAAGATCTCGTTGCCGGTGGCGGGATGCGGATACGAGGCGCGGTAGACGACCTCGGCGCCGTTCAGCGCGAGCGCCCGCGCGTTCTCCGGGTAGGAGCCCTCGTTCGCCATCATGATGCCCAGGCGGCCGATCTCGGTGTCCGCGACGGGCCAGAACGCGTTCAGGGTGCGGCCGTACTTGGCGACCCACCAGTCGTAGACGTCGTGCGGGCAGACGGAGTGCTCGACGGGGAAGAGCGGCGAGACCTTGTAGTGCTGAAGGATGACCTTGCCGCGCGGGTTGATGATGAACCCGACGTTGAAGAAGCGGTCCTTCAGGTCGGGGTGCCGCGCCTTCGCCTGGGCCATGACGAAGGCGTTGTACTCCTTGGCGATCTTCCCCAGCGCCTCGGTCTCCTCGCCCGGGATATCGATGGCGCACTCGCGCGCGAACTGCGCGTGGTCGAGATCGAGCACCTCGTCGTTGAACGCCTGCAGCGCGCCCTCGGGGAAGGCGATGAGGCGCACGGGCAGGTCGAGGCTCGAGAGCCAGGACGCCGCCTTCACGAGGTGGTGCAGGTGCTCGAGGTTGAGCTTGATGTCCTTGCGCTTCCGGATCCCGCGCACGGTCGGGATCAGGCCGACGGCGGTGTAGGGCTTGATCATTCTCGCTCCTTTGCTCGCGGCGTCACGGCGGCACCCCCCTGCTGGCGCTCGACCTCTTCCATGATCATCGTGTTCAGGTCGTCGATCAGCTGGCCGCGCGCGACGCGGCCGTCGTTCCGGATCAGCTCGCGGATGCGCGAGGGGCGCGCCGACAGCATGACGAGCGTGGTACCGATCGCGACGGCCTCCTCGATCGAGTGGGTAACGAACAGGATCGTGCGTCCGGTCTCCTTCCAGATGCGACGGACCTCGGTCTGCATGATGCGGCGGTTCTGCGCGTCGAGGGCGCCGAAAGGCTCGTCCATCAGCAGCACGTCGGGCTCGATCGCGAGCGCCCGCGCGATCGCCGTGCGTTGCCGCATGCCGCCCGAGACGCGCCCGGGGTAGTAGTGCTCGAAGCCCCCGAGCCCGGCAAGGGCGAGGTGGCGCCTGGCCACCTCGCGCCGCGCGTCGGCGCCGAGCCCCAGCGGCTTCAGCACGAGCGCCACGTTCTGCTCGAGCGTCATCCACGGTAGGAGCCGGTCCTCCTGGAAGACGACGCCGACCTTGCGGCTCGGGGCATCGCCGGCGACGACCGGCTGCTCGTCGAGCAGGACGGCCCCGCGCGTGGCGGGCTCGATGCCGCCGATGATGCGCAGGAGCGTCGTCTTCCCGCAGCCGTTCGGCCCGAGGAGGCACACGAACTCCCCGGCCTCGACGCCGAACGAGACCGTCTCGATGACGGGAATCAGGTAGTCTTTCCCGATCCCCGACACCCTGAGCTTTACCGCCATCGCGAGAGCCGCCGCGCGACCGCGTCGAAGACGAGCTTGTCGGTGAGCATCATCACGAGGACCATCACGAGCGCCCAGACGAACACCATCTGCGTCGCCAGGATCTCGCGGCTGTAGTTCATGATGTAGCCGATCCCCGAGGTGACGCCGAAGATCTCGGCGACGACGGAGACCTTCAGCGCGAGGCCGAAGCCCACCTTCATCCCCGCCACGAGGTACGGCACCGTCGACGGGATGACGATCGCCCGGAACTTCTCGCGGCCGCCGAGGCGATAGACGTCGCCCATCTCGAGGAGGCGCCGGTCCACGCTCTCGACGCCCTCGACGATGTTGGAGGCGACCACGGGAAGAGTGAGCATGAGCGTCGTGAAGATCGGCGCCCAGTGCGAGAGGCCGAACCAGACGATCGAGAGGACGATCCAGACGAAGACCGAGGTCGCGTTCAGGACGGCGAGGACGTCGTGCACGACCGCTCGCGCCCGCGGCGAGACGAACGCCGCCAGGCCCGTGAGGATCGCGAGCGCCACGGCGCCGCCGAAGCCGACCAGGATCCGGGCGAGCGAGGCGCCGGTGTGCGTCCACACCTCGCCCGTGCTCAGGATCTCACCGAGGCCGCGGACCACCGCGAGCGGCGAGGGGAGCACGTAGGCGCCGTAGCGCCAGGAGAGGAGCGCCCACACGCCGACGGCGAGCCCGGCGACCGCGAGCGTCGGAAGGTGGAGCCTGTCGGCCCACGCGTCGAGCGATCTCGCCGCCCGCCTCGCGGCGCCGCGCCCCTCAGCCCGCTCGGCCACGCGCGGTCACGCGCGGTGGAAGAACTCGCGGCGGATCCGGTCCGGACTGTCCCAGATGTCCGACTTGAGGAAGCCGAATTCCTTGTTGAGCTTCAGCTGCACGATCAGGGTCTCGACCTGCTCGTCGGGCAGGCCGTGGAGCATCCGGACCGTTTCCTTGTGGGCGACCTGGAGCACGTCGCGTGGGATCTTGGTGACCTCCGCGGCGATGTCGATGGCCCGCTGCGGCTGGTTGTACCAGAGGTCCACCGCCTCCCGCTGAGCATCGTTGAGATCCCGGGCGATCGCGGGGTACTTCTGAAGGAAATCGTTGCGCACGAGGTAGCACACGTGCACCGGGAAGCCGGTCGCGCGGCCCGTCGCCTTGCGCCAGAGGTCGATCTGCTTGGCGAGGTAGACGCCCTCGCCGCGGAACACGACGAGGTCGGTCGTGGGCTGCCAGGCGATGATCGCGTCCACGTCCTTCTTGGCCAGCAGCGTCACCATGTCGGGCGGCGCCGTGGCGGTGACGACCTGGGCTTCCTTCTGGATGTCGAAGCCGTAGCCCTTGAGCGTCAGCGCCCGGATGTCGAGGAAGGTCGACGTCCCGACGACCGCGGCGATCTTCCGCCCCTTGAGGTCTTCGACCTTCGCGAGGCCGGCGTCCTTGCGCGCGACGATCGCGCCGAGCACCGCCGTCGCGACGCCCGTCACCTTGAAGGGCGCGCCGTCCTCGAAATTCTTCGCCGCCAGGGCGAAGCTCATGTCGATCGCGTCCACGTTGCCGGAGCCGAGCTGCGCCAGGAGCGGGCCCGGCGCGCCCGCGACGACGGAATACTCGGCCTGCCAGCCGCGCTTCCCGAGGAGGTCTTCCTTGTGGATGATCTCCGTGCCCGCCCAGCCGAGCTGGAGGTAGGCGAGGCGGACCTTCCCCTTGTCCTCGGCGCGAAGCCGCGCCGGCGCCGCGAGGAGCGCCGCCGCGCCGGCGGCGCCCGCGGCGAGGAACTCGCGACGTCCGAGCGTCATCGCGCGCCCTCTACGCCTTGACCTTCGGCACGCCGCGGAGCGCTTCCGCGATCTTCTCCGCGGGGTACTCGTAATCCTGCAGCTTGCCGGCGAGGAAGGCCTCGTAGGCGCCGAGGTCGAAGTGGCCGTGGCCCGAGAGATTGAAGAGAATGGCCTGCCGCTTGCCGTCCCGCTTGCACCGCAGGGCCTCGTCGATCACCACGCGGATCGCGTGCGCCGACTCCGGCGCGGGAATGATGCCCTCGGTGCGCGCGAACTGGACGGCGGTCTGGAACGTGGAGACCTGTGACACCGCGACGGCTTCGATCACCCCCTCGTCGTAGAGCTTGCAGACGAGCGGCGCCATGCCGTGATAGCGGAGCCCGCCCGCGTGGAGCGGTGCCGGGACGAAGGCGTGACCGAGCGTGTGCATCTTGACGAGCGGCGTGAGCCCCACGGCATCGCCGAAGTCGTAGACGTACTTGCCCTTGGTGAGGCTCGGGCAGGCGCTCGGCTCGACGGCGATGATCCGGAGCTTCTTCTGCTTGCCGGTGAGCTTGTCGGCCGCGAAGGGGAAGGAGAGCCCGGCGAAGTTGGAGCCGCCGCCGGCGCAGCCGATGACGATGTCGGCCTCGTCGTCCGCCTTCTCCAGCTGCTTCTTCGCCTCGAGGCCGATGACGGTCTGGTGCATGAGGACGTGGTTCAGCACGCTGCCGAGCGAGTACTTCGTGTCCTCGCGCGTCGCCGCGTCCTCGACCGCCTCGCTGATCGCGATGCCGAGGCTACCGGGCGAGTTCGGATCCTGCTGGAGGACCTTCTTGCCGGCCTGCGTGTCGGGGCTCGGGCTCGCCACGACCTGCGCGCCCCAGGTCTCCATCATGATCCGCCGGTACGGCTTCTGCTGGTAGGAGACCTTCACCATGTAGACCTTGCACTGCAGGCCGAAGAAGCTGCACGCCATCGCGAGGGCGGAGCCCCACTGGCCGGCGCCCGTCTCGGTGCTGATGCGCGTCACCTTCTCCTGCTTGTTGTAGTAGACCTGGGCGACGGCGGTGTTGGGCTTGTGGCTGCCCGCAGGGCTGACGCCTTCGTACTTGTAGTAGATCCGCGCGGGCGTGCCGAGCGCTCGCTCGAGACGGCGTGCGCGGTAGAGCGGGCTCGGGCGCCACAGGCGCAGGACGTCCCGGATCCCGTCGGGGATCGCGATCCAGCGCTCCCGGCTGACCTCCTGCTTGATGAGCTCCATCGGGAAGAGGGGCGCCAGGTCCTGAGGTCCGATCGGCTGGCCCGTGCCGGGGTGGAGGACCGGAGGCGCGGGCGTCTTGAGGTCGGCCTGGATGTTGTACCACTTGCTCGGAATGTCCTTCTCGTCGAGGACGAACTTCGTGCGCTGGGTGTCGGACGCTTTGGCTGCCATGCCGGCCTCCTTAAGGCTGCTCCGCGGCGGGACCCTGGTGAAAGGTGCGCTAACGATACGCAACCCGGGCCGCGGCTGTCAACACGCGCTCTGCTAGACTAGCGGCGAGGAGGAGGACGCGCCATGAGCCCGACCCTGCGCCTGCCGCGTGCCGACGGAACGCTGAGCGAGTACCGCCTGACGGGCCAGGCCGCGCCGACGCCGCCGCGCGGGCCGATCCGGAGCCGCGTCGGCTTCGCCGCCCTCCACGTCGTCGCCGATCCCCTCGCCCCGATCAACCCGACGCTCGAGACACGCCTGGACTGGGACGCGACGCTCGCCTACCGGCGCTACGTCTGGTCGCTCGGCCTTGCCGTCGCCGAGGCCATGGACACCTCGCA
>QHSZ01000081.1 GCA_003220595.1 Candidatus Rokuibacteriota bacterium
CTCGACGCCGCTCCGCTCGAGAACCCGCACGAGGGCACCGCCGACGAGCCCCGACGCCCCGATGACCAGCGCCTTCATGTGGCGTCCCTAGCCGTGGGGCAGGTCCCAGCGGTAGGGAATCTTCGGGCTGAAGGGGTCCAGGCGCACGATCTCGTCGGGATCGTGGGGCACCGTCGCGCAGTTGGCGACGATCGCCGGCTCGGCGCCGACGCCTTTGAAGCCGTTCCAGAGGCCCGGCGGCACGGTGACGAGGGCGTAGGCGTCCTCGCCGGTGAAGATCTCCTGGAGCTCGCCGCGGGTCGGCGAGTCGTCACGGTCGTCGAACACGACGAGCTTGATCCGCCCGCTCGGCACCGCGTAGTTGAGCGTCATCCGGCGGTGGAGGTGCCAGGCCTTGATCGCGCCCGGGAAGACCACGGAGAAGTAGACCTCGCCGAACGCGTCGAACCAGGGGTCGTCGCGGCGGAGCATGTGCATGACTTTGCCGCGCTCGTCGGGGATCTGGCGGAGCGGATGGATCTCGACGCCCTTGATCACGCCCGCGGCCCCGCGAGGAAGTCGCGGTACCACGCGATCGTCTCGCGGAGCCCCGCGTCCAGGTCGAACTCGGGCGCCCAGCCGAGCGCCGCGCGCGCGCGCGCGGCCGACAGATACTGGCTGTGGATCTCGCCCTCGACCACGTCGCGCACGTCGGGCTCGAGGTGTCCCGCGTCCATGAGCTTCTGGATCACGGCCACCACCTCGAGGACGCTCAACGGTGACTCGTTCGAGAAGTTGAACGCCTCCCCCGCGATCCGCGCGTCGTCGAGCCGCTCGCCGAGGCGCAGGTAGGCGCGTGCGGCGTCCTTCACGTAGAAGTAGTCGCGCACGTACTTGCCGTCGCTCCGCACCACGGGCCGCTCGCCGCGCAGGAATGACCGGATCGTGCCGGGGACGATGCGGCTCCAGTTGAGGTCGCCGCCGCCGAAGATGTTCCCGCAGCGCGCGATGCCGACCCGCAGACCGTAGGTGTGATAGTACATGCGCGCGATCAGGTCGGCGGCGCTCTTCGAGACCTCGTAGGGATGCGTGCCGGCGAGCGGCATGTCTTCCGTGTACGGGAGCGTGCGCTGCGTGCCGTACGCCTTGTCGCTCGAGGCGACGACGACCCGCTCGACCCGCTCACGGTGCAGCCGGCACGCCTCGAGCAGGTTCCACGTCCCGCGCACGTTCGTCTCGAGCGTCGGGAGCGGCGCGCGGTGCCCGACGCCGACGATCGCCTGGGCGCCCAGATGGAAGACCGTATCGACCTCGAACGCGTTGAGCGCGCGCTCGAGCGTCCGGAAGTCCTCGAGGTTGCCGTTCACGACGGAGACGCGCTCGACGTCCCCGCTCCGGTAGAGCTCGGACCGGGGATCGGCGTCGAGCACCAGCGCGACGACGTGGGCGCCCCGGGCGAGCAGGTCCTTCACGAGCCAGGACCCGACCATCCCCGTGGCGCCGGTGACGAACACGCGCCGGTCCGCCCAGAACGCGGTCATTCGCGCCACACCTGCCAGGGCGCCCGGCCGCCCTCCCACAGGCTCTCGAGCAGCTTCAGATCGCGCAGGGTGTCCATGCACTGCCAGAAGCCGCCGTGGCGAAAGGCGACGAGCTGGCCGTCCTTCGCCAGGCGCTCGAGCGGCTCGCGCTCGAGGTAGGTGTCGTCGCCCTGGATGTAGTCGAGCACGCCCGGCTCCATGACGAAGAAGCCACCGTTGATCCACCCTTCGCCCGCCTGCGGCTTCTCCGTGAACTCGCTGACGCGATCGCCGTCGAAGACGAGCCCGCCGAAGCGGGCCGGCGGCCGCACCGCGGTCACGGTCGCGAGCTTCCCGTGCCGCCGGTGGAACGCGAGCACGTCGGCGACGTTCACGTCGGACACCCCGTCGCCGTACGTGAGCATGAAGGTCCCCTCGCGGAGCCAGTGGGCGAGCCGCTTCACCCGCCCGCCGGTCTGCGTGCCGAGGCCGGTGTCGACCAGGTGCACCGTCCAGTCCTCGCGCGCGCCCTCGTGGGCGCCGACCGCGCCCGTGCCGAGCGCGACGGTGAGGTGGCCCGAGAGGTGGTAGTAGTCGAGGAAGTAGCGTTTGATCGCCTCCTGCCGGTAGCCGAGGGCGAGGACGAACTCCGCGAAGCCCCGCGCCGCGTAGCCGCGCATGATGTGCCACAGGATCGGCCGTCCGCCGATCTCCACCATGGGCTTCGGGCGGACCTCGGTCTCCTCCCGGAGCCTCGTGCCGAGCCCGCCGCAGAGGATCGCGACCTTCATACGAGCCTCACGGCACCCCGGTCACTTCGAGCGGACGCCCTTGAGGAAGCGCAGGATCGTCCGGTTGACCTGGTCCGCGCTCTCGAGGAAGAAGCCGTGACCGCCCGGCAGGACGACGAGCCGCGCCCGGCGGATGCGCTTGGCCAGCGCCCGCGAGAAGGCGGGCGGCGTCAGGATGTCGTCCTTGCCGACCATGACGAGCGTCGGGACGCGGATCGCCGACAGCCGACTCGCGCGCGTCCCGTTCCAGGCGAGGATGCCGCGCGCCTGCCGCTCGATCGCCTCCGCCTTGGTCTGGTGCGGATAGGCCATCGAGCGCTGGAACGCAGTCTCCACGTTCTCCTTCCTCGCGAAGAACTCGGGCGAGAAGATCCACGGGTACACGACGTAGCGGTAGCGCTCCTCGATCGGGACCCGGTTGGCGAGCGACATCCACGCCTCGACCGTGTGCAGGAAGCGGGCGTCAGCCTCCGACCACGTGCAGAGCAGCGTCAGCGAACGGACGAGGTGCTTGTACCGCAGCGCCAGCTCCTGGGCGATGGTGCCACCCATCGAGGCGCCGAGGACGTGGGCGCGCGCGATCTTGAGGTGACGCAGGAGCGCGGCGGCGTCCTCGGCCATCTGCCCAGTCGTGTAGACGGGCTCCGGCGGGAGATCCGTCTCCCCCACTCCGCGGTTGTCGAAGACAACGACCTGGAAATGTCGCGCGAGCGCCTTGGCCTGGAGCGCCCAGTTCACGGCGGGCGCCGACAGGCCGTTGATCAGCAGCACGGGCGGGCCCTGGCCGCTCACCTCGAAGTGCATCCGGATCCCGTTGATGATCGCGTACGGCATCAGATCACCAGGGCGACCTTGATTGCGCGCTCGTCCGTGTGCGCGATGAACGCCTCGCCGATCGCGTCGAGCTTGAAGTGGTGGGTGACGAGCGGGCGCGTCCGGACGGCGCCGCTCGCGATCAGCTCGAGCGCCGCGGGGAACTCGTCCTGGTAGATCATCGAGCCGGCGATCGTCACCTCGCGACGCACGACGCTGAAGACGTTGAGGGGCGCGGGCTCGTGGGGCAGTCCGGTCAGGACCACGCGGCCGCCTGGCCTCACCAGCTCGAGGGCCTGGCCGACCGCCTCCGCCGCGCCGGCGGTCTCGACGACGAGGTCTACCCCCTCGCGTCCCGAGACGCGTCGCGCGGCAGCGTCCAGCGGCCCGTCGGCGAGCGCGTGGACCGCCTCGGCGCCGAGCTCAGTCGCCAGTTCGAGGCGCCGATGGGTGCGGCTCACGACGAGCACACGCGCGCCGCGCGCGCGGAGCACCTGAAGTGCCAGGAGCCCGAGCGTCCCCGCGCCGACGACCGCGGCGGTCTCGCCCGCCTTCGGCGCGCCGCGGCCCACCGCGCGCACGACGACGGCGAGCGGCTCGGTGAGCAGCAGGTCCTCGTCCGCGGCGGGGCCGGGCGCGGGCCAGCAGCAGCGCGACGGAACCCGCACGAGCTCGGCGAAGCCACCGTCCACGTCGATCCCCACGGCCGTGCGGGCGAGGCACAGGTTCCGGTTCCCTTCCCGGCAGAGCGCGCACGCGCCGCAGGAGAAGTTCGGCTCGACGACGACGCGCTCGCCGCTCTCCGCGAGCCGGCCGACCAGCTCGTGACCCATGACGCGCGGATACCGAACCGAGCGCTTGCCGCTCCAGATGCGGTGGTCGGTGCCACAGAGACCCGCGAGCGTCACCTGAACGAGCACCTCGCCGGCGCCCGGCTCGGGAGGTGCTATGGCCTGGACGCGCAGGTCGCGCGGGCCGTGGAGAACCGCGGCTTTCATGGCTGTCAATCTACCCGGCGGAATGGCCGCCGTCCAAGAAGATCGTCTGACCGGTCATGAAGGCCGACGCATCCGACGCCAGATAGATGGCCAGGGGCCCGATCTCCTCGGGCCGCCCGATCCGACGCATGGGGATGTCCCGCGTGAGGCGCTCGTTGATCTTCGGGTCCGAGAACGCGGGATCGGTCATGTCGGTGGCGAACCAGCCCGGTGCGATCGCGTTCACCTGGATCCCGTGGCGGGCCCACTCGACGCCGAGGGCCCTCGTGAGGGCGATGACGCCGCCCTTGGTGGCGGCGTAGAGGGTGTAGCCGGGCAGCCCCACCTGCCCCAGGACCGACGCGACGTTGATCACCTTGCCGGACTTCTGCGCGATCAGGTGGGGCGCGGCCGCGCGGCAGCCGTTGAAGACGCCCGTGAGATTCGCGTCCACCATGAAGCGCCAATCGTCCGGCGTCATCTCGGCGAGCGGGGCGACCTTGGCGACGCCGGCGTTGTTCACGACGATGTCGAGCCGCCCGAGCTCGCGGACCGCGCGGCCCATCAGCGCCTCGACCTCTGCGTAGCTCGCGACGTCGGTGGGCGCCACCAGGGCGCGGCGCCCGGCGCGCTGGACGAGCGCGCCCGTGTCCTCGAGGTCCCGTTTCGCGCGCGCGGCCAGCGCCACGTCCGCGCCGGCCTCGGCGAGCGCCAGGGCGATCGCCCGCCCGAGCCCGCGCGAGGCGCCCGTGACGACCGCGACCCGGCCCGCGAGCGACATCAGCGGTAGAGCTCCTCGAGCGCGCTCATGTACTTGCTGGTCACCACCTTGCGCTTCACCTTCAGCGTCGGCGTGAGCTCGCCGCCGTCGAGCGAGAAGTCCACGGGCAGCACCGCGAATCGCTTGATCTTCGCGTAGGACTGGAGCTGCGTGTTCTTCTCCTCGACGGTGCGCCCCACCCGCTCGACGACCTTGGGGTGCTTGACGAGCACGCCCGCATCCGTGACGAGGATCCCGTGCACGCGCGCGAACTTCTGGAGCTCCTCCGGGTTCACCGTGATGAGCGCCACCGGGTACGGCCGGCGATCGCCGTAGACCATCACCTGGCTGATGAACGGGTCGGCCTTGAGCATGTTCTCGATGTTCTGCGGCGCGATGTTCATGCCGCCCGCGGTGACGATCAGGTCCTTCTTCCGGTCGGTGATGAAAAGAAAGGCGTCCTCGTCGAGCCGGCCGATGTCGCCCGTGTGGAACCAGCCGTCCGCCTCGAAGACCTCCTTCGTCGCGTCGGGCTGCTTGAAGTAGCCGCGCGTGGCGATGTTGGGCCCGCGGGCGAGGATCTCGCCGTCGGGGGCGATCTTCAGCTCGACGCCCGGCAGGGCCTGGCCGACCGAGCCGAACTTGTACTTGTCGCGCCGGTTGAACGTCAGCGCGGGGCAGGTCTCGGTGAGCCCATAGCCCTCGAGCAGCAGGATTCCGGCGGCGTGGAAGAACTCGGCGATGTCGCGCGCGAGCGGCGCGCCGCCCGAGACCGCCCACTGGAGACGCCCGCCGAGCGCTGCGTGGAGCTTTGAGAAGACGAGCGCGTGGGCGATCCGGCGCCGGAGCTCGAGTCCGGCTGGCGCGGGCTGGCCGCGCTGCTGGTAGCGGCTCACCTCGCGCCCGACAGCGAGCGCCCACCGGAAGATCTTCTGCTTCACCGGCGAGCCCGCCTCGACCCCCGCCAGGATCTTCGCGTACACCTTCTCGAAGACGCGCGGGACGCTGCAGATGAAGTGCGGGCGCGTCTCCTTCAGGTTCTCGCCGACCTTGTCGAGGTTCTCGGCGAACGCGGTGGTCAGGCCGTGGGCCACGCCCAGGAACGACTCGAGGCGGGCGAACGAGTGGGCGAGCGGGAGAAAGAGGAGGTGGACCCAACCCTCCGCCACGGGCGTCGCCTGCTTGGAGGCGCTGACGGCGGCGATGTGGTTGCCGTGGGTCTGCATGACGCCCTTCGGCGGTCCCGTCGTGCCCGACGTGTAGACGATCGTCGCCAGGTCCTCGGCGCGCGTCGTCGCCACCCGCTCCGCGAGCGTGGACTTGTGCGCCGCCTCGCCGTCCCGGCCGCGCCGGCGCAAGGTCTCCCACGTCATCACCGTCTTCGGCGGCTGCGGCGCGTCGTAGCCCGTGACGACCACGATCTGCTCGAGCCCCGGCATCTTGTCGCGCACCTCGAGGGCCTTGGCGAGCTGGACAGCATCCTCGACGATGAGCGTCTTGGCCTCCGAGTCGTTCACGACGTAGGCGATGAGGTCCGGCGGGTAGGTCGGATAGATCGGTACCGTGACGCAGCCCGCGCTGAAGATGGCGAAGTCGGCCTGCACCCACTCTGCACGGCTCCCCGACAGGAGCGCGACGCGCTCGCCTTTTTGCCGGCCGAGCGCGATCAGGCCGAGGGCGACCTGCCGGACGATGTCCCCGACCTCGCGCCAGGTCAGCGTCTTCCACCCCGCCCCGTGCTTGAACGACTGCGCGGGCCGGTCGGAGCTTCTCTCCACTCGGTCCCAGAACAGGCGAGCCAGGGTATCCGTAGCCATCATCGCTCCCCTAACCTCTCAATTTTCAAGGGCTAGTGACCGTAACACGCTCATGATAACGCAGTGCGATATTTCGCTTGACCTCTCTAACGCGACGCGTTATTATTCGGCTCGTGGAGCAGAGGCCATGGTGAAACCCGGAACGACCAAGACGAAGCCAAAAGCGCAGGAGGAGACACCCATGATCGACGAGAAGAAGACCCAGGAGCTGCTCGGCCAGGTCAGCGGCAAGGCCGTGGAGACGATGACGGTGTGGGCCGACGCCAACCAGCACGTGCTGCGCGAGCTGGTCGAGTTCGGCGCCGCGAGCGCGAAGGAGAGCGTGCGACTCTACGCCGAGCTCCAGCAGAGCGCCATCGAGGTGCTGAAGGACTCGCAGGCGGCCCTGCTCCGCTGGCAGTCGGCGTGGCAGAACGGCGCGAAGGACCCGGTCCAGCTCTACCAGAAGGCGATCGCCGAGAGCGTGGACCACGCCCAGAAGGCGTTCAAGGTCCTCGAGGCGGGCGCCCAGGCCGTGACGCGCTCGGCCGAGCGGATGCAGACCTCGGCGGAGCAGGCGGGCAAGGGCATCCAGGAAACGTACACGACCGTCGTGGCCAAGATGAAGGACGTCTACGCTCAGAACTGATTGAGTTGACCGGGCAGCGATCCCGCGCGGTTGACCACGGCCCGGCGCGTGCCGGGCCGTGCTATTTCGCCTGGCTCTTCCGCTTCTCCAGCCGCTCTTCGAGGGAGCGGAGCCGCTCCCGCAGGGACGTCACCTCTTCCCGCAGCCGGTCGGCCTCGGGCTCGCCGTCGCGCTTCGTGTCCGCCCGCG
>QHSZ01000082.1 GCA_003220595.1 Candidatus Rokuibacteriota bacterium
CATGGCACTCCCCTGGGGAACTGGACCCCCAACAGCAATGATGAATGCGGTAACACCCCGCGTCAAGGGGGCGCGTGCTAGACTGACGCTTCACCGCCGCCCCACTCAGAGGAGGGCTCGCATGAAGCTCAAGGATCGCACTGCGCTCGTCACCGGGGGATCCCGCGGAATCGGTCGCGCCGTGGCGCTCGCCCTCGCCGA
>QHSZ01000064.1 GCA_003220595.1 Candidatus Rokuibacteriota bacterium
CTTTGCCACCCTGCATCTGATGAGAGCCGTGGAACACAGCGTCGTGGCTTGGCCGACCCCGCTCATGCCGCTTGCCGGCGCCGCCGCCGGGTTCTTCTGCGGTCTCGGCTTCGGCTGGCTGGCGACGCAGCGCACGGGCGTGTACTTCGCCATGGTGACCTTGGCGCTGGCCGAGCTGCTCTTCACGCTGGCGCCGAGCTGGAATTCGGTCTTCGGGGGCGAATCCGGCATCTCGACGATGCGGATGAACTCATGGTCGATCAACTTCGCGAGTGACACGGGCGTCTACCATTTGACGCTCGCCTGGGTCGTCGGTTCGACCTGGTGCCTGTGGGCGTTCACCCGCACGCCGATGGGGCGTCTGGCCCTGGCGGTGCGAGACAACGAGCACCGCGTTCGCTTTCTTGGCTTCAACACGCATGGCGCCAAGACGCTCATCTTCGCCATCTCGGCCATGTTTGCCGGGGTGGCCGGGGCCCTGCTGGCGATCGCCAACGAAGCGACCAACTACGCCGTCTTCAGTGCCCAGGCCTCCGCCAACGTCGTCCTGCAGACCTTCATCGGAGGTGCGGGCACATTCTTCGGACCGGCGCTCGGAGCGGCCACCATGACCTTCTTCGCGCGCGTGACATCGGATCTGACGCGATCCTGGTTGCTGTATCAGGGCCTCATCTTCGTGATCGTGATGCTGTTCGTGCCCGACGGGATCGGCGGCCTGATCTCTACCCATGCGCGCCGGCTGCGGGCGACCGCCGTCCGGCACCTCGTGCTGCCCTATCTGCTGTGCCTCATGGTGGGTGTTCTGCTGGCGGTCGGCGTCGTCTTCGTCGTCGAGAGCGTCCACGTTGTCCTGTCGGATGCCTACGCGGTGATGCGCCGCGCACATGGCGGCGCCTTGGTTCCTTATGCGCTGTTCGGCCGTCAGTTCGATCCGCGGTCGCCCTGGACCTGGGCCATTCCCGCGGTGTTGCTCCTCGCCGGCGCCGCGCTGCTGCCGCTCGCCAGACGGCTGACCCGCACGGGGTGGAGCCGGGCGCTGAATACGAGCGTGGCATGACCATCGCCGCCGCAGAAGCCCCAGTGCTCGTGTTGCGCGATCTGCACAAGTCATTCGGCGCGACGGCCATCATTCGCGGGGTCAACCTCACGGTGACGCGCGGTCAGCGTCATGGCCTGATCGGCCCCAACGGTGCGGGCAAGTCGACCCTGTTCAATCTGATCTCCGGGCACTACGTGCCGAGCGCGGGCGAGATCCTGCTCAATGCGCAATCGATCGTGGGACTGGCGCCACATGCGATCAATCGCCGCGGTCTGTCGCGCTCGTTCCAGATCACCAACCTGTTCCCGCGCATGAGCGTGGCGGAGAACCTTCGAATCTCGGTCATGGGGCGGCACGGCCATCGCTTCACGCTCGGCCGTCCGGTGAGCCGGCTCGCCGAGGTGGCGGCCGAGGTGGACGAATACTTAGAGAAGCTACGCCTCACACGCCGGCGCGACGACCCGGCCGGCGATCTCGCGTATTCGGAGCAGCGCACGCTGGAGATCGGCATGGCGCTCGCCACGAATCCGGAGATCCTGCTATTGGACGAGCCGACGGGCGGCATGTCGCGCGAGGAGTCCGCCTACACCGTCGCGCTGATTCGAGCGGTGACCGAGGGCAAGACGCTGTTGGTGGTCGAGCATGACATGAACGTCGTGTTCACCCTGTGCGACCAGATTTCGGTGCTCGTCTATGGCGAGGTGATCGCCAGCGGCACACCGGAGGCCGTGCGCGCCAATCGAGGAGTGCAGGAAGCCTATCTGGGCGAGGCCGTCGCATGACCGCGCTGCTCGAGATCGCAGGCCTGCACGCCCACTACGACAAGAGCCACATCCTCCATGGGGTGCATCTCTCGATCAGGGCGGGCGAAACCGTCAGCCTGCTCGGGCGCAACGGCTCGGGCCGATCGACGACGCTGAAGACGATCATGGGCTTGGTTCAACCGAGCGCGGGCTCGGTACGATTGGCTGGCGTCGATCTCGCGGGTGAGCGGGCGTTCCGGATCGCGCGAGCGGGCCTCGCCTATGTGCCCGAGGAGCGCGAGATCTTCGCCAATCTGACCGTCGACGAGAACCTGCGCATCGGCATGCAGGCCGCGCGGCCCGGTGTCCCGCGGTGGACGCCGGAGCAGATGTACGGCTACTTTCCGCAGCTCAAGGAGCGCCGCCACACCCAAGCCGGAATGCTCTCGGGCGGCGAACAGCAGATGCTGACCATTTGCCGCTCGCTGCTCGGCAATCCGCGTGTGATGCTGGTCGATGAACCGACCGAGGGCCTCGCACCGAGGATCGTTGGCGTGGTGACCGACGTCATTCGCGACATCTGCCGGCAGGGCGTGGCCGTGCTGCTGGTCGAGCAAAAGCTCACCATCGCGCTCAGGGTCGCCGAACGCGTCTACGTCATGGGCCACGGGCAGATCGTCTTCGAGGGGACACCGGCATCGCTGCGCAATGCGCCGGAGGTCCGGCGCACCTGGCTGGAGGTCGCGTGAGGCGCGGGCCCGGAAGGCTGGCCGCTAACCGTTAGGCAAATCTGGTGGGCAGGGACGGGATTGAACCGCCGACACCAGGATTTTCAGTCCTGTGCTCTACCAACTGAGCTACCTGCCCACCAGACGCGCAAGAATAGCAAAGGCGTGTGGGCGTGTCTATTCGACGGGCGCGATCACACCGATGGCGCCCGTCTTCTCGAAGAAGAGCGTGACGATGACGACCTCGCCCGAGCGGAGCTCGCGCGTGAGCTCGGAGAGAAGGACGCGCGGGCCCGTCGGCTCGAGGCGCACGAGCGTGATGCCGGGCACGGCCAGCCGGGCGATCGGCGCGCCGCCGGCGTTCACGAGCTGCGCGCGCCGTGCGACGGGCGTCTCGACGCGCGTGATCGCGTCGTCGAACTTCCCCGTGCTGTCGATGTCGGCGAAGAAGACGGCGCCGCCCCCCTGCCGCACCACGCGTCCGTTCGCCGGCTGGATGCGGATCCCGCCGACCTCCGTGACCATCGGGTACGTGACGCAGCCCGCGAGCAAGACCAGCGCCAGGATGGCGGGCGCGAGCCCGCGGCGAGGGTGCCTCATGCGCCCTTGAACGCGCCGTCGGCGACCATCGCGCGGAACGCGCGCTCGTACCCCGCGAGGGTGCGCTCGAGATCCTCCGCCGTGTGGAGCGCCGAGATCCAGCCGTGGTTGGCCGAGCAGTCGACGCCGTTGTTGAGGAGCGCCGCACGCAGGAGATGGTAGAGCGGGCCCTTGCGCGGGCGGTCGAAGCCGGCGAGCCCGGGCTTGCCCTCGAACGACACGTGGTAGATGGACGCCTCGCCATAGCACGTGCCGGGCGCCCCCGCGCGCCGGAGCGCGTCGGCGAGCACGCGCCGCAGCTCCTCGCCCGACTTGTTGGCGCGCGCCTGGAGTGTGGCGTCCGCGCAGAGCTCGAGCGTCGCGATCGCGGCCGCCGCCGAGAGCGGGTTGGCGTTGAAGGTGCCCGCGTGGGCGACGCGCTGGCCGCGGTCCCAGTCCGGGTCGCCGCGGAACGCGAGCATCCCCATGAGCTCGCGCGCGCCGCAGAGGGCGCCGCCCGGCAGCCCGCCGGCCACGATCTTCGCGAGGGTGGTGAGATCGGGGGTCACGCCGAAGTAGGCCTGGGCGCCGCCGGGCGCATAGCGGAAGCCCGTGATCACCTCGTCGAAGATGAGCACCACGCCGTGGCGCGTCGTGAGCGCCCGCAGCTCCTGGAGGTAGCCCGGGATCGTCGGCGTGGTGCCCGCCTGGCCGCCCGCGGGCTCGAGGATGACCGCGGCGACGTCGCCGCGCCCGAGCGCGGTCTCGACTGCCTTGATGTCGTTGAACGGGCAGATCAGCACCTGGTCGAGCGTCGCGCCGGGCACGCCCGCCGACATCGGCACCTCGTAGGGCGGGTTCACGCCCGCGACGGCGCCGTCGTGCCAGCCGTGGAAGTGACCCGCGAATTTGAGAATCTTCGTGCGGCCGGTGTACGCGCGCGCCACGCGCATCGCCAGGTGCGTCGCCTCGGTGCCGGACATCGTGAAGCGCACTTGCTCCGAGCACGGGATGAGCTTGTTGACGAGCTCGGCCCAGTGGACTTCCAGCTCGTGGCAGGCGCCCAGGTGCGTGCCGCGCGCCATCTGCTCCTGCACCGCCTTGACGACGGCTGGGTGGCAGTGGCCGAGGAAGAGCGCGCCGTGCCCCATCCAGTAGTCCACGTACTCGTGGCCGTCCACGTCCCACTTGTGGGTGCCCTGGGCGCGCTCGACGTAGACCGGGAACGGCGTCAGGTGACGGATGTCGTGGGTGATCCCGCTGGGGATCGCGGCCCGGGCGCGCTCCCAGAGCGCGGCTGACTTGGGGTGCTTGGCGCGGTACTCCTCGTGGATTTTCATGGCCGTATGATACCCGAACGCCCTGCCCAGCGGAGGAGCTCGACGACCGCCGCGTGCGTCTCGAGCGGAAGGCCGTCGACGGTCGCCTCGCGCCGCCGGGTGACGCCGTCGGCCGCGCCCGCCGCCACGCAGGCCTGGACCAGGCGCCGCTCGAGCGCCGCCGAGTGCAGGAGGTCGCGCCCCGTGAGCTGCGAGAGCGCGGCGGCCACGCCGTAGCCGCCCCAGTTCGAGACACCGGCCACGACGAGGTGATCGACGCGCACGACGGACGCGATCCGCGCTTGCAGGCGCCCGAGCCTGGCGAACCGCGCGCGCGCCGAGCCCATGCCGATCTCGTTGCCGCCGTCGCCGATGCCCACGGTGGTCGCCCCGGAGGGCACGACGAAGAGGTCATCGAGCGGCGCGTTCCACGCGGCGATGGACTCGCCGCGCATATTGAGGTAGTCGCCCGCGCGGTTCCGTCCTGGGCGCTCGATGGCGACGAGGTGCGTCGGCCGCTCCGCCGCGAGGACGCCGGGCGCGACGTTGCCGTTGTCCGGATAGATGACGATGGGGCGCGGCTCGCCGAGGGTCTCGAGGGCCGCGGCGAGCACGGGCGCGTTCGGGCGGTCGGTGACATACCGCACGCGCGCGCCCAGCCGTCGAAGGGCGCGCCCGAGCACCGCGGCGCCGGGCGGACCGTCCGTCTCGGGCGTGCCGTTCGCGACGGTGAACCCGGTCACGATGAGCACGCGACGCGCGCCGCGGAGCGCGTGCGCCGCGGCGGCGGCCGCGCCCGCGCGCGCGATCGCGGCGATCCCGCGCCGCCCGGGGTCGAGAGCCAGGATCTGGTCGATGAGGTCGGACGCGCGGCGGCGGGCAGGCGCCGTGGCCCGCGCGCTCACGGCTCGACTTCGTAGAGCAGGAGCTGGTACGGCGCGAGCAGCGGGACCTTGCCCGGTCCGCCGAACTGTGCGTCGGCGCTGTCGAGGAGGAGCCGCCACTTCGCGGACGGCGTGAAGTCGCGCGGCGCCGACCCGAGGTTGGCGACGACGCGCACCTCCCCGCCCGCCTGTGCCGCCCGCTCGAGCACGAGCATCGAGTCCTTGCACGCGGCGCGGGCGAGCGCCTTGTCGCGCGCGCCGAGCGCCGGGTGCGTCCGGCGCAGCGCGAGCCAGCGCGCGTAGTAGTCGCGCAGGGCGCGATGGCGCGTCGCGCGCGCGAGCTGGTGGTTCAGGCGCGAGCTGACGAACGTGTTGGGGGCGTTGGGGTCGGGGACCGGGCGCGTCCAGCCGAAGCGGCTCAGGTCGTCGGCGCGCCCCCGGCCGACCGCCTCGGCCACCGGCGGGTCGAGGAACGACGTGAAGAACTGGAAGGTGGCCGTGTCGCCGTACTCCTCCCCCATGAAGAGCAGCGGGACGGCGGGCGCGGCGAACATGAGGCCGGCGGCGAGCTTCGCGGCCTCGAACGGCACGAGCGCGCCCAGGCGCTCGCCCTGCGGGCGGTTGCCCACCTGGTCGTGGTTCTGGAGGTAAATAAGGAAGCGCTCGCCGCCGAGGTCCGCGCTCGGTGTCCCTCGTCGGCACCGCCAGTACGTCGATTCCTCGCCCTGGTAGGCGAACCCCTCCGCCAGCGCGCGCGTCAGGTGCTGCTCACCCGCGAAGTCGCCGTAGTAGCCGAGGGTCTCGCCGGTGAGCCGCTGGTGGAGCGCATGGTGGAAGTCGTCCGACCACACCGCGTCGAGGCCGAGCCCGCCCTGGGCGACGGGGAGCACGAGGCGGCGGTCGTTGTCGTGAGACTCGGCGACGAGGTGGACGCGGCGGCCGCTCCGCGCGGCCTCCTCGCGGACGGCCTGGGCGAACTCGGTCAGGATGTGCACGGGACTCGTATCGTGGATCGCGTGGACGGCGTCCAGCCGGAAGCCGTCGATGTGGAACTCGTTCACCCAGACGCGGCCGTTCTCGACGACGTGGCGCCGCACGCCCGCGCTGCCCTCGCCGTCGTAGTTGACCGCGGGGCCCCAGGGCGTCGTCACGCGGTCGGTGAAGTACGGGCCGAACTCGGCGAGGTAGTTGCCCTCGGGACCGAGGTGATTGTAGACGACGTCGAGGAACACCGAGACGCCACGGGCGTGACAGGCGTCCACCAGGCGGCGCAGGCCGCGCGGCCCGCCGTAGGTGGACTGGGGGGCGAAGAGGTCGACGCCGTCGTAGCCCCAGTCGCGCGAGCCGGGAAACTCGGCGATCGGCATGAGCTGGAGCGCGGTGATGCCGAGGTCCGAGAGCGCCGGGAGGTAGGGGATGATCGCCTCGAAGGTGCCGGCGGGCGTGAACGTGCCGACGTGGACCTCGTAGAAGACCAGGTCGGCGAAGTCGCGGCCCCGGAACTCCTGGTCCGTCCACACGAAACGGCGCGGGTCCACGACGACCGACGGGCCGTGGACGCCCTCGGGCTGCCAGCGCGAGGCCGGATCGGGCCGGTGCCGCGCGCCGTCGAGCCGGTAGCGATACCGGGTGCCCTCCGGCAGCCGCGCGATGGTCACCCGGAAGAGGCCGGGCTCGCGCGCCGTGAGGGGCTGGGGGCGGACCCCCTCGAGCACGAGCTCCACCGAGCGGCAGCGGGGCGCCCAGACCGTGAAGGCGACGGACTCCCCGAGAAGGCTTGCGCCCAACACGCTCATACGCTCCAATGAGTCACCTATGGGCTCGGTGTTCGCCCTGGTCTTGCACACACACCTCCCGATGGTAGTTAATCACGGCCGGTGGCCGCACGGCAGCGACTGGTTGTGCGAGGCGGCCTTCGAGTGCTATCTACCGCTCCTCGAGACGGCCCACCGGCTGGTCGCCGACGGCATCTCCCCCAAGTGGACGGTCAACCTCTCGCCCGTGCTCACCGAGCAGCTCGCCTCTCCCGAGTTCCAGAAGGAACTGTCTTTTTACTACGAGAACGTGCGGCGCGCCTGCATGGATTCGCGCGAGCAGTTCGAGCGCGCGGGCCAGAAGGAGATCCTCCGGCTCACCTCGTTCTGGGAGGAATTCTACGAGAGGATGTGGGAAATGCACCGCAGGATCGGCGGCGACATCCCCGGCACCTTCGCCGAGCTCGGGCGCGCCGGGCATATCGAGGTCATCACCTGCGCGGCCACGCACGGCTACCTACCGCTGCTCGGGCGCGACGAATCGGTCCGGCTCCAGCTCCGCACCGCCGTCGAGACGCACCGCCGCCACTTTGGCCGGGCGCCGCGTGGCATCTGGCTCCCGGAGTGCGCGTACCGGCCGCGCTACGAGTGGACGCCGCCGACCGGCCGCGACAGCGGGCGCGTCCGGTGGGTACGGCCCGGCCTGGAGGAGATGCTCGCGAGCGAGGGGCTCGAGTATTTCGTCGCCGACGCCCACCTGGTCGCCGCGGGCGACCCCGTCTTCCTCTACCGCGACTTCGTGCCGCTCCGCTTGGGGCCGGGCGAGCCCGCCTCGTCCGTGCCCGGGACCCGGGGGCGCACGCCGTACCTTCCCTACCGCGTGGCGTCGCGCGGCGGCACCGGCAGCGCGGTGGCGTTCTTCCGCGACCCGAAGACGACGCTCCAGGTCTGGAGCCGCGAGCACGGCTACCCCGGGGACGCAGCATATCTCGAGTTCCACAAGAAGCACTTCCCCGGCGGCCTGCGCTTCTGGCGCATCACCGACAACTCCGGCGACCTCGGCCGCAAGCAGGTCTACGACCCCGACGTGGCCGCGCAGAAGGTGGCGCTCCAGTCGCGGCACTTCGTCGAGCTCGTGCAGACGACGCTCGGCGAGGCGAGCGCGGCCGGGCCCGCCGTCGTGTGCTCGCCCTACGACGCGGAGCTCTTCGGTCACTGGTGGTTCGAGGGGCCGCTCTGGCTCGAGCACGTCGCGCGTGAGATGGCGCGCGGCGGCGTCCCGCGTGGAACGCTCGGCGAGGCGCTCGAGGCCGTGCCGCCGCAGACGACGCTCTCGCTGCCGGAGGGGAGCTGGGGCGAGGGCGGGGACCACCGCGTGTGGCTGAACCGCGACACCGAGTGGACGTGGGACCGCGTCTACAGCGCGGAGGCGGAGTGGGTCGAGCACCTGACGGCCTCGGCGCGGGGCGACGGCGACCAGCGCCGCGTGCTCCAGCAGGCCACCCGCGAGCTCCTGCTGCTGGAGGCCTCCGACTGGCAGTTCCTGATCACGACGGGTGCCGCGCGCGACTACGCCGAGCGCCGCGTGGCCGAGCACTACGCCGAGTTCAAGCGCCTCTCCGAGATGCTGCGCGGCCTCCGCACCGGCGACGCGCTCTCGAGCGACGACGCCAACATGCTCCGGCGGCTCGAGCGGGAGGACTTCTGCTTCCCCGACCTCGACCCCGCGTGGGCCCTCCCGGGCGGGAGCTGAGCGCGGTGCCGCGCCGGGCACGCGTCCTCGGGATGATCATGGCGGGGGGCAAGGGCGAACGCCTCCAGCCGCTCACGCGCGAGCGCTCGAAGTCGGCGGTGCCGTTCGGCGGCCGACACCGGCTGATCGACTTCGTGCTCTCGAACTTCGTGAACTCGGAGCTCCCGTCCCTCTACGTGCTCGTGCAGTACAAGTCGCAGTCGCTCATCGAGCATCTGCGGGTGGCGTGGCGCACGAGCGGGCTGCTCCCGAACTTCTTCGTGACGGTCGTGCCGCCCCAGATGCGCTTCGGCTCGGCGTGGTACCGCGGCACCGCCGACGCCGTGCTGCAGAACCTGAACCTCATCGACGACTTCGGCCCGGACGCCGTCGCCATCTTCGGCTCGGATCACGTGTACCGGATCGACGTGAACCAGATGCTCGCCTTTCACCAGGAGGCGGGCGCCGACGTCACGATCGCCGCGCGCCCCGTGCCGCTCAGCGACGCCGTGAAGTTCGGCGTGCTCGGGGTGGACCGCGCCGGCCTGGTCCAGCACTTCGCCGAGAAGCCGGCGCAGCCGGCGCCGATGCCCGGGGACCCGACGCGCGCGCTCGTCTCGATGGGCAACTACCTCTTCTCGCGCCAGGCCCTCGTGGACGCGCTGCTCGCCGACGCGCGGCGCTCGACCGACCACGACTTCGGGCGCTCGATCATCCCCGAGCTCGTGCCGGGCGGCCGTGTCTTCGCGTACGACTTCCAGACCAATGAGGTGCCGGGGGTCAAGCCGTACGAGGAGCAAGCGTACTGGCGCGACGTCGGCACGATCGGCGCCTACTGGGAGGCGCAGATGGACCTGCTCGGCGAGTCGCCGCGCTTCGATCTGGACAACCGCTACTGGCCGATCCGGAGCGAGTACCACCCGGGGCCGCCGGCGCGCTTCATCGGGAGCGACGTCGACAACGTCCAGGTCGGCGAGGCCTCGCTCGTCAAGCGCGCGACCATCCGCAACTCGATCCTCGGGCGGAGCGTGTGGGTCAACGAGGGCGCGGTGATCGAGGACTCGATCGTCATGGACCACACGACGGTGGGCAAGGGCGCCAGGCTCCGGCGCGCGATCGTCGATCGCTTCAACATCATCCCCGCGGACACGGAGATCGGCGTGGACGCGGCGCAGGATCGGCGGCGCTTCCACGTCGAGGCGTCCGGGCTCGTCGTGGTGCCGCGCGGGGGCCGCCGCGAGTTCCTGCGGGGCCTCGAGGACTTTTGACGCGCGCGATCGTCATCCACGGCCACTTCTACCAGCCGCCCCGCGAGAACCCCTGGCTCGAGGCGGTCGAGATCCAGGACTCGGCGGCGCCGCACCACGACTGGAACGAGCGGGTGACCGACGAGTGCTACGCACCGAACACGGCCGCGCGCCGCGTGGACGAGCGGAACCGCGTCCTCGACGTCGTCAACAACTTCGAGAAGATCTCCTTCAACGTGGGCCCGACGCTCTTCGCCTGGCTCGCGCGCCACCGGCCCGACGTCGGCGCCAAGATCGTCGAAGCCGACGGGCTGAGCGTGCGCGCCCACGGTGGGCACGGCAACGCGATCGCGCAGGTGTACAACCACATGATCATGCCCCTCGCCGCGCGACGCGACAAGGTCACCCAGGTCCGCTGGGGGATCCGCGACTTCCAGACGCGCTTCGGCCGCGAGCCGGAGGGGCTCTGGCTCCCCGAGACCGCGGTGGACGACGAGACGCTCGAGGTCCTCGCCGAGGCCGGCCTGAAGTTCACCGTCCTGGCGCCCCACCAGGCGCGGCGCGTGCGGCCGCTCGCCGGCGGCGACTGGCAGGAGGTCGGCGACCGCGTGGACCCGAGCCGGCCCTACCTCTGGCGCGGGCCACGCGGGCTGTCCCTCGCGCTCTTCTTCTACAACGCGCCGATCTCGCGCGCGATCGCCTTCGAGAAGCTGCTGGAGCGGAGCGAGAACCTGGTCGCCTGGCTTCTCGCCGCGTTCGCCGACGACCGCGACGAGCCGCAGCTCGTCCACTGCGCGACCGATGGCGAGTCGTACGGTCACCACAGCCGCTTCGGCGAGATGGCGCTCGCCGCCGCGCTCCAGCGGCTCGAGGCCGACACCCCCGGGGTGCTCACCAACTACGGGGCCTTCCTCGCGGCGCACCCGCCGGCGCACGAGGTGGAGATCCACGAGCGCACGTCGTGGAGCTGCGCCCACGGCGTCGAGCGCTGGCGGGCCGACTGCGGCTGCCGCACGCGGAGCGACTGGCACCAGCGCTGGCGCGCCCCCCTGCGGGAGGCGCTCGACTGGCTCGGCGAGCAGATCGACGCCTGCTATGAGGCGCGCGCCTCGGCGCACCTGAAGGACCCCTGGGCCGCGCGCGACGCCTACGTGGACGTCGTGCTCGACCGGAGCCCGGATCGGCTCGAGGCGTTCCTCGCCGCGCACCGGCGGGCGCCGCTCGACGCCTCGGCGTGCGTCGAGACGCGCAAGCTCCTCGAGATGCAGCGCCAGCGGATGCTCATGCACACCTCGTGCGGCTGGTTCTTCGACGAGATCTCCGCGCTCGAGCCCGTCCAGGTCCTCCGTTACGCGGCGCTCGCGATCGAGTACCTCGCCGACCTCGGCGGCGGCCGGCTCGAGGACGAGCTCGTCCGGCGGCTCGCCGCGGCGCCGAGCAACCTGCCCGAGTACGGCGACGGGGCCCGGGTCTGGGGCCGCCTCGTCCGGCCGACGGCGGTGGACTTCCGCCGGGTCATCGCGCACTACGCGATCAGCGGCGTCTTCGAGGAGCAGCATGCCGACGCGCGCGTGTACGCGTGGCGGATCGCACGCCTCGACGAGGCGCGCGAGACGGCGGACGGCGCGGCGCTCCGCGTCGCCCGCGTCCGGCTCCAGTCGGAGGTCACCGGCGAGACGCGGGAGGCGGTCTACGCGCTCGTGCACTACGGCGCCCACGACTTCTCCTGCGGGATCCGCCCGTGGGAGAGCGCGGCGGCCTACGAGGCGATGAAGACCGACCTCCTCCGCCGCTTGCGGGAGCTCTCCGTCACCGACATGGTCCGCGGCATGGACGAGCACTTCCACGGCGAGCCCTTCTCGCTGGCCCACCTCTTCCTCGAGGAGCGGCGGCGCGTGCTCGCCTCGGTCCTCCGCGCCGTCCTCGAGACGCAGGAGGAGACCTACCGCCGCATCTGGGACGAGACGCGAAAGCTCGTCCACTACCTCCGTCAGGTGGACGTCCCGATCCCCGACGCGCTCGCCCTGGCGGCGCGGCACGTGCTCGAGCAGCAGGTGTGCGCCGAGCTCCAGCAGCTCGACGCGCACGCCGTGATCCCCGCGCGCGTCCCCGAGATCGTGGAGGAGGCACGGGCGCTCGGCCTGAGTCTCGACCTCCGGCCGGCGCGCTTTACGGCGAACCGTGCCGTGTGCCGGGCGCTCGAGGCGGTGAGGGCCGAGCCCTCGCCCGCGCGCGTGGCCGAGGCTCAGGCGCTGATCGAGGGCGCCCGCCGCCTCGGCGTCCGCTACGGCCACTGGGCCACGCAGAACCGCTTCTTCGAGCTCTGGCGCGGCAGCGGGCCCGAGGCGCGCCGCGCCCTCGGGCCGCTCGCGGACGCGCTCGGCTTCAGCCTCGCCCCGTGAGCCCGCGGTCGATCGAGCACCCGCGTCGCACGGTCGTCATCGAGAACGTCGCCCCCACGGTCGACGGCGGCCGGTATCCGGTCAAGCGCGAGGTCGGCGGCGTGCTGGAGGTCACCGCCGACATCTTCCAGGAAGGCCACGACGTGCTCGTCGCGTTTCTGAAGTACCGGCGGGTCGACGAGCGCGGGTGGCGCGAGACGTCGATGCGGCACGTCGACAATGACCGCTGGGCGGGCGCCTTCACGCTCGACGCCAACGCGCGCTGGGTCTTCACGCTCGAGGCGCTCCCCGAGCCTTTCCGCTCGTGGCTGGCGGACCTCGGCGCGCGCCACGCGGCCGGCCAGCATCTCGCCAGCGAGCTCCGGGAGGGGCTCGACCTGATCCGCGCGGCGGCGGCGCGCGCGGGACGGGGTGACGACCGGCGGCTCCGCGAGCTCGCCGAGCGGATCGCCCACGCCGCCGGCCCGGCGGCGGCGGTCGCGCTGGCGAGCGATCCCGAGCTCGCGGCGCTGATGAGCCGACACCTCGACCGCGCGGAGGCGACGTGGGCGGAGCGCGAGTACGTGGTGGTGGCCGACCGCGAGCGCGCGCGCGTCGCCGCCTGGTACGAGTTCTTCCCGCGCTCGTGCGGGACCTTCAAGGACGCGCAGGCGGAGCTCGAGCGCGTGGCGGCGATGGGCTTCGACGTCGTCTACCTGCCGCCGATCCACCCGATCGGGCGCACGGACCGCAAGGGACGCAACAACGCGCTCGCCGCCGCGCCCGGCGACCCCGGGAGCCCATGGGCGATCGGCGGCCCGGAGGGCGGCCACACCGCGGTGCATCCGGAGCTCGGCACGCTCGACGACTTCGACCGCTTCGTCGAGCGCGGGCGGGCCCTCGGCCTCGAGGTCGCGCTCGACTTCGCCATCCAGTGCTCGCCCGACCATCCCTGGGTGCGCCAGCACCCTGAGTGGTTCTTCCACCGGCCCGACGGCACGATCAAGTA
This sequence comes from Candidatus Rokuibacteriota bacterium, assembly GCA_003220595.1. GTDB lineage: Bacteria > Methylomirabilota > Methylomirabilia > Rokubacteriales > CSP1-6 > AR19. Next base: position 13,416 of record QHSZ01000064.1, read on the forward strand.
CGCGGAGAACCCGCCGAAGAAGTACCAGGACGTCTACCCGCTCAACTTCCATTGCCCCGACCCGCGGCCCCTGTGGGAGGAGATGCGGCGCATCCTCGAGTTCTGGATCGGGCACGGCGTGCAGGCCTTCCGGGTGGACAACCCGCACACGAAGCCCGTGAAGTTCTGGGAGTGGCTGATCCGCGAGGTCCAGGCCGCCCACCCCGAGGTCATCTTCCTCGCCGAGGCCTTCACCCGGCCCAAGATGATGAAGGTCCTCGCGAAGGCCGGCTTCACCCAGTCCTATACCTACTTCACCTGGCGCAATGAGAAGCGCGAGCTCATGGAGTACCTGACCGAGATCACGACGCCGCCGGTCGCCGAGTACTTCCGCGGCGCGCTCTGGCCGAACACGCCCGACATCCTGCACGCGACGCTCCAGCGCGGTGGGCGGCCGGCGTTCAAGCTGCGCCTGGTGCTCGCGGCGACGCTCTCGTCCCTGTACGGGATCTACGCGGGCTACGAGCTCGCCGAGAACGTGCCACGCGAGCCCGGCTCCGAGGAGTACCTCGACTCCGAGAAATACGAGATCAAGCACCGCGACTGGAGCGCCCCGGGAAACCTTGTGGACTTCGTGACGCGCGTGAACCGGATCCGTCGGGAGCACCGCGCGCTGCAGCTCTACACGAATCTGAGATTCTACGGCGCCGACGACCCGAACATCCTCTTCTACGGCAAGATGACGCCCAGGCGCGACGACCTCGTCTTCGTCGCCGCGAACCTCGACCCCTTCTCCTCCCACGCCTCGATGGTGGACGTGCCCATCGCCGAGCTGGGCCTCGGCCCTGATCAGCCGTACCGCATGCACGAGCTCCTGAGCGACCAGTGGTTCGAGTGGCGGGGCGCGCGGGGCTACGTGGAGCTCCACTCGGACGTGGAGCCGGCGCAGATCTTCGTCCTTCAGCGCTGAGGCGGCGCCGCGGGGAGGGCTTGGGGCGGCGTGAACACCATCATCGTGGCGTCGCCGCCGTCCTTGTCGAAGTAGACGAGCAGCCCCTGCTCGTAGAGGAAGATCTCGAACCGGCCCTCGTGCCCGGTCCGCGTCGGCGGGCCCCACCCGTCGACGACGAGCTTCTTGTTGAAGGAGCCCGGCTTCGGATCGAGGCGGAACGTGCGGACGACGTCCTTCTTGTAGCCCCCGGGCGTGAGGAGGCCGAAGCTCACCGTCAGCCGGACGACCCCCGGCGGCGCCTGGGCGCCCTGATAGACCCACTCCAGCGCGTCGTAGTTCTCGACCTTCTGGTTCTCGGCGCTTGTGGGTGAGCCGTACCGGGCGCGGATCGACTCGAGCGTGCTTTCGCCCGGCACGATCAGGCCCCAGTCGGAGGCCCGCGCCGGGCCCGCGAGCGCCGCGAGGAGCACGAGGACGGCGACGAGGCGCGCCCGCACCGCTCAGAAGCCGAGCGCGGCGCCGTCGCCGCGGGGATCGGCGCCGCCCATGAGCGTGCCGTCGCGGAGGACGATCCCATGGGCGTGACCGCACCGCCCGAAGAACTCCGGCGCGGCCTTGACGCGGTGGCCCTTGGCGCCGAGCCCGGCGAGCACGTCGGCACCGACACGCGACTCGACGTACGTCGCGTCCGCGGGGTCATCGGGCAGGAAGGCGCCGATCAGGAAGCGCGGGCGCTCGATCGCCTCCTGGATGTCCATCCCGTAGTCGAAGAGGTTCGTGAGCACCTGGATGTGGAACATCGCCTGGCCGTTGCCGCCCATCGTCGCGAAGCCCAGCACCGGGCGGTCGTCGCGCGTCGCGAGGGACGCCATCAGTGTGTGGAAGGGTCGCTTGCGGGGCGCGAAGAGCGCCGGATGACCGGGCTCGAGGCTGAAGTGCCGGCCGCGGTTCTGCAGCACGACGCCCGTGCCCGGCGCCACGACGCCCGAGCCGAAGCCGTTGAAGAGGCTCTGGATGACGCTGATTACGTCCCCGCGCCCGTCGGCCACGACGAAGCCCGTCGTGTCGCCCTCGGGGTCGCCGAACGCGTACGCCCGCGCCTTGTCTTCGTCGAGATCGCGCCGCCGCCGCGCGGCGTAGTCCTTCGAGAGCAGCGCCGACACGGGCACGCGCGCGTGGTCCGGGTCGCCGATCCAGCGGTCACGGTCGGCGTAGGCGAGCTTGACCACCTCCAGGAGGAGGTGCAGGTGCTCGACCGAATGGACCGGATACCCCACGAGCGCAAAGCCCTCGAGGAGGTTCAGCCCGAGCAGCGCCGCCAGCCCCTGCGTCGGCGGCGGCGGCTCGTAGATCCGCACGCCGCGGTACGTCGTCGCGATGGGCTCGCCCCACTCGCCGGTGTGCACGGCAAGGTCCTCGCGGGTGAGGAAGCCCTCGGGCGCCATGCGCGCGGCGATCGCCCCCGCCACGCGCCCCGTGTAGAAGAGGTCCGGGCCCTCGGCGGCGAGGTCACGGAGCGTGCGCGCCAGGTCGCTCTGGACGAAGGGTGCGCCCGGCGGCGGTACGCGGCCGTCCGGCGCGAACACGCGGTGCCACTCGGGGTCCCCGGTGACCACGCGGAACTCCTGGATCGCCTGGCTCGTGAGCGCGGAGATCGGGAACCCGGCGCCCGCGTAGTGGATCGCCGGCGCGACCAGCTCGGCGAGCGGCTTTGTGCCGAAGCGCTCGAGCAGCATACCCCAGGCGCGCACGCACCCCGGGACGCTCACGGTCGGCGGCCCGACGACGGGCAGGCGGGGGAGGCCGCGGTGCCTCAGCTCGTCGAGGCCGGCGCGCGAGCCAGAGCGCCCGGCGCCGTTCAGGAAGTGCACGCGGCGCGTCGCCGCCTCGTAGTAGAGGCAGAAGAGGTCGCCGCCCACGCCGCACATGTTCGGCTGCGTGACGGCGAGCACGGCGTTCACCGCGACGGCGGCGTCGGCCGCCGTGCCGCCCGCCTTGAGCACCTCGACGCCGGTGAGGGTCGCCAGCGGATGCGCGGCGGCGACCATGCCGTCCCGGCCCATCGCGACGGGGCGGTGCGTGTAACCGATCTGCGGCATCAGACGGATCCCCCGGGAGCGGCGAAGAGCTTCGCGATCTCGTCCTGGGCGAACACCGGCAGCGGCTCCTGGCGGTTCCCCTGGACGAGGACGACGCCCTGCTCGCGCGGTACGACCTGCCCGATGAAGTGGCTGTCGATGGACTCGCGCGCGAGGGCGTGGATGACGATGCCGGCGTCCGCGGGGGCGAGCGTGAGCAGGAGCGCCCCCGAGGCGATCGTGCCGAGCGGATCCAGGCCGAAGGCCGCGCAGAGCTCGCGCCCCTCCGGCAGAATCGTGAGGCGGTCGCGGTCGATCCGCAGCCCGACGCCCGCCGCGTCGGCCAGCTCGTGCAGGGCCGTGGCCACGCCGCCCTCGGTCGGGTCGTGCATCGCGTGGACGGCCGCTAGCTCGCAGGCGATCTCGGCCTCGGGCAGGACGCTGAGGCCGGGCGTTCGGAGGAAGGCCTTCGCCCGCCGGACGACCGCGGGGCGCACGCCCCGCGCCAGGAGCTCCGCTTCCCTCTCGCGCGCGATGATGGCGGCCCCCTCGAGCGGCACGCCCTTGGTCAGCACGACCGCGTCGCCGACGCGCGCACCGCCCGTCGTCACGAGCTTGTCCTTGGCCACCTCGCCCAGCATCGTGCCGGCGATCACGACGCGATCGAGGCCGTGGGCGACTTCGGTGTGGCCGCCCACGAGCGCGACGTCGAGCTCGTCGCACGCCGCGTGGAGGTCCACGAAGAGCCGCTCGACCGAGTCGTCGGTGGTCCGCCCTTCGGGCAGGAGGAGCGTCGCGAGGAACCAGCGCGGGCGCGCGCCGCGCACCGCGACGTCGTTGGCGTTCACCTGGAGGGCGTAGCGCGCGATGTCGTCGGTCGCGAACGTGATCGGATCCGTCGTCGCGACGAGGTAACGGTCGCCGAGGTCGATGACCGCGGCGTCCTCGCCGACCTTCGGCCCCACGACGACGCGGGGGTCCTTCACGGGACGCTTGTCGAGGAGCGCCTGAAGCGTCGTCGCCCGGAGTTTCCCGACGGGCAGGCTGGGCATGGCGGCGACGAGTAGTATACACGCGTGAGCGCCGGCGCCCAGCGCGCGAGGGCCGTCGTCGAGTGCGTGCCGAACGTCAGCGAGGGGCGCGATCGCGCCGCGCTCGAGGCGTTCGCCGCGGCCATCGCGGGGGTCGCGGGCGCGACGCTCGCCAACGTCCACGCGGACGCCGACCACCATCGCTCGGTCTTCACGATCCTCGGCGCCCCGGACGCCGTCGAGGCGGCGGCGCTTGCCCTCGCGGCGCGCGTCGTGGAGATCGTCGACATGCGTCGCCATCGGGGCGTCCACCCGCGCCTCGGCGCCCTCGACGTGCTCCCGTTCGTCCCGCTCGTCGGCGTGGGGATGGCCGAGGCCGTGGCCCTCGCGCGGCGCGTCGGCCGCGCGATCGCCCTCCGCCGCGCGCTCCCCGTCTGGTATTACGGCGCGGCCGCGACGCGCCCGGGGCGCCCCACGCCGCGCGAGCTGCGCCGGGGCGAGTACGAGGGGCTCGCCGCGCGGCTGGCGACGCCCGACGGTGCGCCCGACGACGGGCCCGCGCGCTTCGACCCTCGCTCGGGCGCCGTCCTCGTCGGCGCCCGCGACGTGCTCGTCGCGTTCAACGTCTGGCTCGACGGAGGGGACGTCACGATCGCACGCGACGTCGCCCGGCAGGTCCGTGAGTCGTCGGGCGGGCTCCCCGCGGTCCAGGCGATGGGCGTGCTCCTCCCGAGCCGCGGCGTCGCCCAGATCGCGCTGAACCTGCTCGACTACCGCCGGACGCCGATTCCGCTCGCCTTCGACCGCGTCGTCGAGGCGGCGCGGCGCCACGGCGTCGGCGTCCGCCGCGCCGAGCTGGTCGGCCTGGCGCCGAGGGCCGCGTTCGCCGGGCGCAGCCCGGCGTCCCTCGGGCTCGCAGACTTCGGGCCCTTGCTCGAGCTCGAGACCTACCTCTAGGACGCCTCCGAGAAGGTCGGGCGCCTAGGCGAGGAGCTTGAGCAGGTCGGCGGTGAGGTCATAGAGCTGGGCGCAGCCCGACACGCCGCCGAGGTGCGCCTGAATGCGCTTGCGGAGGCCCGCGTCCGCGGTCTCGCCGAGGAGCGCCGAGATCTTCTGCTGGGGCAGAGAGCAGATGCCCATGTATGGGAGCTTCGGCGTGACGTGCTCCGCGCGGACGATCGCCCCCGTCGCGAGGTCCACTTCGTACGTGACCTCGAAGCCGTGGACGTTGTCGTGCATGGAGTGGAAGAGCCGCAGGCGCCCGTCGTGGCGCTCGAGGCGCGCCACCTTCGTACGCTCGAACACCTTCTCCTGGCCGGGCTTCGGGCTGTAGAGCTCGGGCCGCATCGGCGACGCGATCGTGCGCGTGCCGAAGAGGGCCCGGCCCGCCGCGCTGTAGGTGAAGCAGGAGTCCGGCAGGTCCACCCAGCCCGTCGTGTCGAGCTGCCAGCATTCCCACGGGTCGCCGCCCCCGGCGCGCGCGGCGCGCTCGGGCGGGAGCTTCGCCACCTGACGGGCGAGGCGCGCGACCTCGATGAGGCCGTCCAGCGCGAGCGCGGCGCCCGCGCCGTCGCCGGTCGCCTGCGCCGCGCGCCGGGTGAGGCCCGCGACCAGCCGGTCGCCGGCGAGCGCTCCGACCCCGCGGGCCACCGTCGGGTCCACGGCGCCGCGCACGGCGAGGCAGCGCGCCGCGCGGATGGCGTACGTCGGCGACGGGAGCGCGACGACCGACACCTCGAGGGCGCGGTCGGGGTCTTCCAGCACGACCGTGTGGGTGAAGGCGTCGTCGTGGGTATTGTCCACCCAGCCCCGCGTCACGCGCTCGTAGCGGTCGCGCCCGTGGAGCACCGCCGGTTCGATCACCTCAGCGCCCCGTCGCGCGCGTGGCGTCGCCGAGGTACTTCTCGGGCTCGCGGTCGAACGCCTGCTTGCAGCCGACGGCGCAGAAGTAATAGGTCTGCCCCTTGTAGGTGGACTGCGCCGCGGCCTTCGCGGGCTCGACGGTCATCCTGCACACCGGATCACGCGCCATGGCTCGGCCTCCATCGCTTCAGCCTGAGGCTGTTCGTCACGACCGACACGGAGGAGAAGGCCATCGCGGCGCCCGCCAGGATCGGCGAGAGCAGCACGCCCCAAAGCGGGTAGAGCACGCCCGCCGCGACCGGGATCAGCACGACGTTGTAGCCGAACGCCCAGACGAGGTTCTCCTGGACGATGCGGATCGTCCGGCGCGAGAGCTCGACGGCGGCCACGACCCCCCGGAGATCGCCGCGCATCAGCGTGACATCCGCCGCCTCGATCGCGACGTCGGTGCCCGAGCCCATCGCGATCCCGACCTCGGCTTGCGCCAGCGCCGGCGCGTCGTTGATGCCGTCGCCGACCATCGCGACGCGGCGCCCCTCGCCCTGGAGCCGCTGGATCTCGCGCGCCTTGTCCTCCGGCAGGACCTCGGCGAGCACGCGGTCCACGCCCGCCTGCCGGGCGATGGCCTCCGCGGTGAGCCGGTGGTCGCCAGTGAGCATCGTCACCTGGAGGCCGAGCCTCTGGAGCCCGGCCACGGCGGCCCGTGCCTCGGGCTTGAGCGTGTCGGCCGCGGCGACGAGGCCGAGCGCCCGGCCCGCGAAGGCCAGGTACACCACGGTCTTGCCCTCGGCCGAGAGCGCCTGGGCCCGCGGCGCGAGCGCCGCGACGTCGATGCCGCGAGCGTCCATGAGCGTGCGGTTGCCGAGCAGCACGCGGCCGTCGGCCGCCATCGTGTCGACGCCCTGACCGGGGACGGTCGTGAACTCGGCGATCGGCGGCAGCGCGAGCCCCCGCTCCTTGGCGCGCGCGACGATCGCCTCGCCGAGCGGATGCTCCGAGCCCTGCTCCGCGGCGGCCGCGAGCGCCAGGACGTCGTCTTCCGAGCTCGCCTCGGCGGTCGAACCGCCTGCGGCTCGCACCGCCGTGGCGGGCACGACGTCGATGACCGTGAGCTTCCCGAGCGTGAGCGTGCCGGTCTTGTCGAAGACGACCGTGTCCACGCGGTGCAGCCGCTCGAGCGCCCCGGCGCTCCGGATCAGCACCCCCACCTCGGCGCCGCGGCCCGTGGCGACCATGATCGCCGTGGGCGTCGCGAGCCCCATCGCGCACGGGCAGGCGATGACGAGGACCGCGATCGCGTTGGTGAGCGCGAACAGGCCGGCCGGCTCGGGGCCGACGAGCCACCACGCGACGAAGGTGAGCGCCGCGAGCGTCAGGACGATGGGCACGAAGACGGCCGCCACCCGGTCCGCGAGCCGCTGGATGGGGGCGCGTGAGCCCTGGGCCTCGGCCACGAGCGCGATGATGCGCGCGAGCGTCGTCTCGGCCCCGACGCGCGCGGCGCGGAAGACGAAGCTCCCCGTCCGATTGATGGTCCCCGCGAACACCTTCGACTCCGGCGCCTTTGCCACCGGCAGGCTCTCGCCCGTCAGCATCGACTCGTCCACTGTGGAGGCGCCCTCCGTCACCACGCCATCAACCGGGATCCGCTCGCCGGGCCGGATCCGCACGAAGTCGCCGACGATGACCTCGGCCGTCGCCACGTCCGTCTCCTGCCCGCCGCGGATGACGCGGGCCGTCCGCGGCGCGAGCGTCACGAGCCGCCGGATGGCCTCGGAGGTGCGCCCCCGCGCGCGCGTCTCGAGCCAGCGTCCGAGCACGACGAGCGTGATGACCACGGCGCTCACGTCGTAGTAGGTCGTGCGCATGTGGCCGGCGAACGCGTGCGGCCAGAGCGTCACGGCGAGGCTCTCGAAGTAGGCCGCGGAGGTGCCGATCGAGACCAGCGTGGACATGGACGCCGAGCGGTAGCGCAGATCGTGGAGGAAGCCCCGGTGGAATGTCCAGCCGACCCAGAACTGGACGGGCGTGGTCAGGACCAGCAGCAACCACGGGTTCTGGAGGAACGCGGGCACGCCGGGCAGGACGTGCGCCATCCCGCCGACCAGCACGGGCGCCGAGAGGACCGCACCCACGAGGAACTTCCACTTCTCGCGCCGCTCGCCGGCCTCGCGCTCGGCGCGCTCGCGGTCCACCGCGTCGTCCGCCGCGCCCGCGTCGGCCGGCGACCGCGGCGGCACGAGCTCGTAGCCCGCCGCCGCGACCGCCTCGCGCAGACGCTGGACGTCGGTCCGGGTCGGGTCGTAGGCGATCGTCGCCTGCTCGGTCGCCAGGTTGACCCGGGCCGACTCGACGCCGGGGACGCCGCCGAGCGCCTTCTCGACCTTCCCGACGCACGCGGCGCAGTGCATTCCGCGGACGGGCGCTGTGACCCGCTCCATCACTTCCCCCGGAACCGCGCGAACACGTCCAGCAGCTCGTCGATCTTCTGCTGACGCTCGCTCCTCGAGCCCGAGCGCAGCGCGTCGGCCACGCACGACTCGACGTGCCGCCCGAGCAGGAGCTTCTCGACCTGCTCGAGGGCGCCCTGCACCGCCGAGATCTGCAACAGGATGTCCACGCAGTAGGCCTCGTGCTCGATCATCCGCTGGAGGCCCTGCACCTGACCCTCGATGCGGCGGAGCCGGCCGAGCGCCTTGGTCTTGGTCGCCTCGTTGAGCATCCTATACCCCCCGGGGGTAGTGTGCGCCCCGGGGCCACGCAAGTCAACGGCGGTGTGCCGCCGCCTCGTCTCAGAGGTCGAAGAGGGAGGGCTGCTCCGCGGTCGCGACGGGCTTGCGGCGGGAGGCGGCGGCGGCCTTCCGCCGTTTCTTCGTCCTGGCGGCGTCGGCGGGGGCCGGCCGGGGAAGCTTCCAGCCCTTCTGCTGGGCGATGCGCTCGCCCTGCTTCACGACCAGAAGGTCCACGAGGCGCGCGAGCGGGTTCCGGAGGAGGCCGACGTACTTCTCCCAGTAGCGGGGCGAGTGGGCGAGCGTGCGCATCCGGTCGAGGGCCAGCGAGAGCGCGCTGCGGTCGCCCTTCTTTGCCGCGAGCTTGAGGTCGGCGAGGATCCTCGCCTGGCTGACGCGCGAGGGCGGCGTGCGGGCGCCGGTCATGCCTCGCCTCCGCCGCGCAGCCGGATCTCGTACCCCTCGCGATCGGCGTGCGGCGGCATCGCCTGGACCGTCACCTTGCGCCCGAGCGACGCGGCGAGCCGCTCGAGCCCCTCCCGCCCGTCGCCCTCGAGGTGGCGGGCGAGGTCCGGGTGCACGCGCACGACGACCTCGCGTCCGCCCGCCTCGTCCGCCGCCGCCACCTTCGCCCGCACGGCGCGGAAGATCTCGGCGGCCAGCGTCGCGTCGGCCTTGATGACGCCGCTGCCCTTGCAGGTCGGGCACCCCGTGGAGAGGAGCCCGCGGAGGTCCTGGCGCACGCGCTTTCTGGTCATCTCGACCAGGCCGAGCTCGGAGATCTGGAGCACGTTGGTGCGCGCCTTGTCCCCGGCGAGCGCCTTCTTGAGCGCCTTTTCGACCTGCTCCCGGTGCTCCTCGTGCTCCATGTCGATGAAGTCGATGATGATGATGCCGCCAAGGTCGCGGAGCCGGATCTGGCGGACGACCTCGCCCACCGCCTCGAGGTTGATCTTGAGCACGGTCTGGTCGAAGTCCCGCTTACCGACGTACTTGCCCGTGTTCACGTCGATCGAGACGAGCGCCTCGGTGTGGTCGATCACGATGTAGCCGCCGGACTTGAGCCACACCCGGCGCCGGAGCGCCTTCTCGATGTCCTTCTCGATGCCGAACGCCTCGAAGACTGGCTGGCGGTCGTCGTGGAGCCGCACGCGCCCGGCGAGCGCGGGCACCAGGGTCTCCACGTACCCCAGGCACTTGTCGTAGACCTCCTTCGAGTCGATGACGAACTCGTCCACCTCGGGCGAGAAGAGATCACGCACGACGCGGAAGATGAGGTCGCCTTCCTCGTGCAGGACGGCCGGCGCCTGCCCGTGCTCGTACCGGGACTGGATCTGCGCCCAGAGGCGGGAGAGGAACTCGACGTCGGCGGCGAACTCCGCATCGCCCTTGCCCTCGGCGTTCGTGCGGAGGATGAACCCGCCCGCCGGGAGCGGGAGGCCCCGGAGCGCCGCGCGCAGGCGGTCGCGCTCCTGCTCGTCGCGGATCCGACGGGAGACGCCGACGTGGCGGGCCTGCGGCATGTAGACGACGTACCGGCCCGGCAGCGAGATGAACGACGTGATGCGGGCGCCCTTCGTGCCGAGGGACTCCTTCGAGACCTGCACGAGGACCTCCTGCCCCTTGCGGAGCAGGTCCTCGATCGGGACGTCCGTCTCGCGGTGGCGCTCCGTCTCCTCGACGTCCACGGTATCGGGGTCCGCGAGGCCGGGGCCGCCGTCCTCGTCGGCGCCCGCCAGCATGGCGCGCGCGTAGTCGCCGAGGTTGGTCGTGTAGTCGCCGGCGTAGAGGAAGGCGTCCTTGTGGAGCCCGATATCGACGAACGCCGCCTGCATGCCCGGCAGCACGTTCGTCACGACGCCCTTGTACACGCTACCCACGATCGAACGGTGACGGTGCCGCTCGACGTAGAGCTCGGTGAGGAGATTACCCTCCTGAACCCCGACGCGCGTCTCGGTGATTCCAGCGTTGACGACGATCCGTTTGCCCACGGCAGCACCTCTCCGACGCCCGCGCCACGTCGCGACGGCGCCTCCCGTGGACCGGGCGTCTCATTGGAACTGCCGCATCCGAACCGAGAGGAGGAGGCCGAGCCCGATCAGCGAGGTGACCATCGAGGAGCCACCGTAGCTCATCAGGGGCAGCGGGATCCCGACGACGGGCAGGAGCCCGGTCACCATGCCCACGTTGATCAGCACCTGGGCCGCCAGCAGCGACGTGGCGCCGAGCGCCACGAGCCGGCCGACGGGCTCACGCGCGGATGCCGCGATGTCGAAGCCCCGTAGCAGGAGCAGGACATAGCACATGAGCAGGACGAGACAGCCGACGAATCCCCACGTCTCGGCGAACACGGCGAAGATGAAATCCGTATGACGCTCCGGGAGGAAGGCCAGCCGGCTCTGTGTCGCGCCGGCCACGCCCTTGCCCAGGAGCTGACCCGACCCGATCGCGATCTTGGCCTGGATCACGTTGTACGCGCTCCCGAGCGGGTCGCGGAACGGATCCAGGAACACGAGAATGCGTTCCCGCTGGTAGTCCTTCAGCACGAGCCAGGCCAGCGGCAGCGCGGCCAGCCCGGCGACGGCGCCGGCGCCGAGCAGCCGGAGGCGCAGACCGGCGCCCACGAGCAGGACCACCAGGACGGGGAAGAGCAGCAGCGCGGTCCCGAGGTCCGGCTGCTTGATGATCACCACGAACGGCACCGCCGCGATGGGCAGCGCGACCAAGAGCGTGCTCGCCCCGATGGGCTGCGCCCACCGGGACGTGACGGCCCACACGGCCATGAGCACGAAGCAGACCTTGAAGATCTCCGAGGGCTGGACGGTCAGCGGCCCCAGCGCGATCCACCGCCGGGCGCCCGAGACCGACCGCCCGAGCGCCCAGACGAGTGCCAGGGCCGCGAGGCCGAGGAGATAGATGCCCGGCGCCGCCCGCACGAGCCGCCGGTAGTCGAGGCTCGCCACGACCACGAGCGCCACGAGGCCGACGCAGAACCACGCGGCCTGACGCCACGCGACACCGCCGCCGGCGCGCCCCACGTGCAGGTTCGCCAGCGTGAGCATGCTCATCGCGAACACGAGAACGGCGGCCGCGAGCAGCGCCCAGTCCACGTTCTGGAGGAGCCGTCGGTCGAACCGCATCATGATCTTCGCCGTCACCCTCGGATCTCCACGGCCGCGATCTTCTCGAGGAAGATCGCCTGGAGGATCCGGCGCGCGATCGGCGCCGCCACCTGCCCGCCCTTGCCGCCGCGCTCGACGAGCACGACGACGACGACCTCGGGGTCCTTGACCGGCGCGAAGGCGGCGAACCAGGCGTGGTCCTGCCCGAGCGACGCCTTCGACTTCGCCATCATCTGCGCGGTGCCGGTCTTGCCCGCGATCTCGAGCCCCGGGATCCGCGCCTCGGCGCCGGTGCCGCCGTCGTTGACGGCGGCCCAGAGACCCCGCCGCAGCAGCTCCCACACGACCGGCGAGATCTCGACGTGCCCGTTCACCTGTCCAGGGTCGCTGTAGACGACCCCCGTCTCCGGGCGCTCCACGCGCTGCACCAGGCGCGGGCGCCAGAGCACGCCGCCGTTGGCGATCGCGCCCATGAAGCGCGCCACCTGCATTGGCGTGACCAGCACGGCGCCCTGGCCGATCGACATGTTCACGGTCTCGCCCAGGGGCCAGGCGACGCGGCGCTCGCGCCGCCCGGCGGGGACCAGACCGAGCCTTTCGCCCGGGAGCTCGATGCCGGTGGGCCGGCCGAACCCGAAGGCCTGGGCGTAGCGCGCGATGACGGGGCCGGTGATCTTGAGGCCGGCCTGGTAGAAGAAGATGTTGCACGACTGCGCGATCGCGCGATGCGTGTCCACCAGGCCGTGGCCGCCCTCCTTCCAATCCTTGAAGGTGGCGTTGCCCAGGTGGAACTCGCCGTTGCACTGCACGCGGTCGCCCGGCGTGAGCGTGCCCTCCTGGAGGCCCGCAGCGGCGACGAGGAGCTTGAAGATCGAGCCCGGGGCGTACTGGCTCTGGATCACCCGGTTCAGGAGCGGGAAGTTCGGGTCCTGCACGACGCGCTGCCACGCGGCGCGGTCGATCGTGCCCGTGAACTGGTCGATCTCGTACGCCGGCGTCGACAGCATGGCGAGCACGTCGCCGTTGCGCGGGTCCATCACGACGACCGCGCCCGCGTGGCCCTCCATCGCCCGCTCGGCCGCCTCCTGGATCCGTCGGTCCACGGCCGTGACGACCTGGGCCCCTGGATGCGGCTCGCTCTGCTGGACCATGCGCACCGTGCGGCCCATCACGTCCACCTCGATGCGCTCGCCGCCGTCCTTGCCGCGGAGGTACTCGTCGAGGAGGCGCTCGAGGCCGTTCTGCCCGACCATCTCCCCGCGGCGGTACCGGCCCTGCCGGAGCTGGTCGTCGTTCGCCTCGCGCACGTAGCCCAGCAGGTGCGCGGCGAAGCGGCTGTTCGGGTAGACGCGCTGTGGCTCGACCTCGGTGATCACGCCGGCGAGCTCGAGCTTCCACTCCTCGACCTTGGCCACGTCCTCGAGCGTGAGCCCGCGGCGGACGCGCACGGGCAGGAAGGAGTCGGGCGGCACGCGCGCCGCCGCCTCCTGGAGCTCCTGAAAGGGGATCCGGAGGAGCGCGGCGACGCGGCCCAGCACCGCGTCGCGGGCCGCCACCTCGCGCGGGAGCTCGCGCGGGATCAGCGAGAGCGTGAACGTCGGGCGGTTGTCGACGAGCGGCACACCG
>QHSZ01000083.1 GCA_003220595.1 Candidatus Rokuibacteriota bacterium
GCCCGCGAGGCTATGCACCTGATCGAGCTGCGCACCACGCCGCAGGGGCACCCGGCGTATCGACGCATCTGCCAGCGGATGCACCGCCTCATCGCCGAGCAGGCGGGCCACCGCGCCCTCGCCGCCGCGATGAGCTTCGCCGACCATTCGGCCGTCGAGCTCGAGCGGCTCGAGGCCGAGCGCGCTGCCGAGCGCCGCCGCGCGCGCGGCTGACCCGTCGCCCCTCACCGCTTCGAGAGCGTCTCGCTGCAGCTCACCTTCGAGCCGCGGGCGTTCGGCGTCGCCGCGGCTGGTCTGGGAGGCGCTCCTGCGCTACCTCGGGAGGAAGGCGCGATGAACGGGGAGCTCGAACACCAGGCGAAGGAGAAGGCGCGGGAGTATTTCAGGACGAAGGCCACGCCGCTGCCGGTGTCCGAGGTCCGCGCGCGGATCGCCGAACCGCTTCGGGCGTGCGACGAGCTCCTGACGCCGCTGTCGGCCGCGCAGGCGGCGCGCGCGACGCTCCCCGGTGAGTGGACGGTCCACGAGATCGTGGACCACCTCGTCGAGACCTACCGCCCGGGCCTCGACGAGCTCTGGTGTCTCCTCGCCGGGCGCCGCCCGCCCGGCGAGCCGATCCCGGCCTCGCTCCAGTCCAGGGCGCCTCTCCTCCGGCCGTGGTCGTGGCTGCTCGGTGAGCTGCGCGGCCTACACGGCGAGGTGCTGAGGACCCTCGGCGCCGTGGCCGCGGACTACACGACGGACGCGCGGGCGCCGCTCGTGATGGTCGTCAACGTGAAGGACGCGCGCGGCGCCACGCGCCCGCTCACGTGGGTCGAGGAGCTCGACTGGAAGGCGTACGCGATCGTCAGCTGGCGCCTGCACGCCATCGACCACCTGCACCAGGCCCGCAAGGTCCTGGCGGCGGCGGGAGCGGGACGGTAGACTTGGCTGACGCGCCATGAGCATCAGGGTCGAAGCCATCAGCGTCTCCGGGGCCGGCGCGGCGGTCAGCGGCGCGTCGCTCGCATGGCGACGCGCGGCGCTCTGGGGGCTCGTCGCGGCGAAGGTGCTCGCGAGCTGGGGCGTCCAGTGGGATATCCAGTGGCACACCATCATCGGGCGGGACTCCTTCTGGATCGCGCCGCACCTGATGACCTACGCGGGCGTGACGCTGACGGTGCTCCTGAGCTTCGGCGCCCTGACCTTCACGACCCTCCGGCCGTCGCGCGCCGCGGGCGACGTCGTGCGGGCGCTCGGCCTCGTCGGCACGCGCGGCTTCCACCTGGCGGCGTGGGGCATCGCGCTGACGGTCCTCGCGGCGCCCATCGACGACCTCTGGCACCGGCTCTTCGGCATCGACGTCACGCTCTGGAGCCCGCCGCACATGCTGGGCCTGCTGGGGGCCGCGATCAACACGGTCGGCTGCTTCCTGATCGCGCGCGAGGTCTATCCCGCGCCGAGCCGGGCGCGCTTCGTCGCGATCCTCACCACCGGCGCGCTCCTCTTCATCGGCCTGCAGCTCGGGGTGCAGCCGAGCTTCCGGATCGCGTACCTCCAGGGCGGCGTGCTGTTCCACTTCTACGCGATGCTCGCCGCGCTCGTGCTGCCGCTCGCCTACGTCACGACCGCGCGCCTCTCGGGGCGCCGCTGGGCGCCCGCCGCCGTCCTGGTCGGCGCCGTCGCGCTGGGTCTCGTGGGCCAGCAGCTCGCGCGGCTCGGCTTCGACCTCCTCCAGCCGGTTTCGGTCATCGAGGCGGAGATCGCGAAGGATCCGACGTCGCCGATCGCGGTCGCCAATATCGTCGCCCGGAGGAACGGGACCGTGCCGGGCGCAACCACGAGCGTCGCGCAGCTCCTCGGCCTCATCCCGATCGCCGCGATGGTGGCCGTGGACCCGCGGCGGCGGCCCGTCGCCGCGTCGACCACGTACGCGGTCGCGCTCTTCGGGCTGATGGTCTGGAGGCTCGGCAGTCTCCCGGCGTACCGAGGGCTCGTGCCGGCGCCGGGCGAGACGCTCGTGGCCCTCGTCTTGACGCTCGCGGCGGGCGTGGCGGGCGGCTTCATGGCCGGCCGGCTCGCGGTGTTGCTCGAGCCGGCGTCAACGCCCGAGGGCTAGCCTACTTCGCGATCACGCCGCAGGCGACCCGCGCCCCCGCGTTCCCCGCGGGGTCGGTCTTCTCGTCGTCCGGGTCCGCGTGGACGATGAGGGCGAGGCCGACCGCGTCGGCGAGCGCCACACCCGCGGCCGTCGCCACCGTGGCGCCGGCGCCGCTCGCGCCGACGCTCAGGTTGCCGAGGTCGCCCGCGTGCGGGCCTTCGGGATTCTGCCGGCCATGCTTCTTGTTCCGGGGGTTGTAGTGATCGCCCGCGGAGCTGAAGGCCGGCGGCTCGCACTTGCCGACCGCGTGGATGTGAACGCCGTGATCGCCGGGCCGGAGCCCGCGGACCCGCAGGGCCATCCGCACGCCCCCCGGCGCCTCGACAAGTGTCGCGGTCCCGACGACGTTCCCTTGCGCGTCCTGGAGCTCGGCCTCCGCCGTCTGGGCGTTTGCGGCCGCGGGCAGGCCCGCGACCAGCGCCCCCAGCAGCAGAGCGAGCAGTCCCGTCATCGACCGAACTCCGCTCGCGCCGCCGCGAGCTTTTCCGGCATGGCGAGCAGGTCGAGCGCGGTCAGCGCGAGCGCCTTCGCGCCCGCCACCAGGCCGGCGCGCGCCAGCGGCGAGCGCGCCCACTCGGCGAACTCGCGCGAATGGCCGGGGACGCCGTCGGGCGAGATCCGGATGTAGGGGTGGATCGTCGGCAGCGCCTGGCTGACGTTGCCGCAGTCGGTCGAGCCGTAGCCCGCCTCCCCGTCGTCCGGGTCCACGGGGAAGTCGATGAACGCCAGGTTCTGCTCGAACAGCTCGGCGAGCGTGCGGTTCGGCTTCATCGGCTCGTGGATCGTCGGCTCCGCCGTGACCTCGACGCGGCAGCCGGTGGCGGCCGCGGCGCCCTCGGCGCAGCTCCCGAAGCGCCGGAGCAACTCCTGGAGGTAGCTCTTGTCGAGCGAGCGGAGATAGAAGTCCGCGCGCGTGTACTCGGGGATGATGTTCGGCTGCTCACCGCCCTTGACGATGATCCCGTGGAGCCGCGCGTCGGGCCGGAGCTGCTGGCGCATCTGGTCGAGCGCGACGAAGAGCTGGATGACCGCGTTCAGCGCGTTCACGCCGCGCCAGGGCCACGAGGAGGCGTGCGTCGCCTTGCCGTGGAACTCGGCCTTCACCTTGATGATGCCGAGCGTCGGGCGCCACACCTGCGTGCCGCAGCGGCCGTGGATCATCATCGCGGCGTCCACGCCCTGGAAGACGCCGGCCTCCAGCAGCTTCACCTTGCCGGCACCGCCCTCCTCCGCGGGTGTGCCGATCACCTGGATGCGCCCCGCGAAGGGGAGCCGGCCGAGCGCCAGCGCGAGGGCCGCCCCGGCGCCGGCGCCCGCGGTCGCGATGACGTTGTGGCCGCACGCGTGGCCGAGCCCCGGGAGCGCGTCGTACTCGGCCAGGATCGCGATGGTCGGCCCGGGGCCGCCGCCCTCGATCGTCGCGCGGAAGGCGGTGGGGAGTGAGCCGACGCCGCGCTCGACCTTCGCCCCGTGCGCCTCGAGGAGGTCGGTGAGCCACGCGTGGGCCCGCTCTTCCTTGAAGCAGAGCTCGGGCGTCTCGTGGATGCGGTGCGAGAGCGCCTCGAGCTCGTCGGCGAGGCGATCCACCGCCTGCACGACCTTCGGCTTGACCGCGTCCGGCGTCACGGGGCCGCCTGGAACTCGGCCTGCGCGCGCTTGACGAGCGACGGGTCGGACAGCAGGTCGCACACCGTCATCGCCATCGTCTTGGCCGAGATGAGCATGCCCTCGCGGGCGAGCGGGGCCTTCGCCGCCGCCTCGAAGGCGCGTGAGTGGATCGGCGTCCCGTCGGGGGCGATCTTCACCATCGGCTGGATCGCCGGGAGCACCCGGCTCACGTTGCCGATGTCGGAGGAGCCGAGCCGGTCCTTGAGCTCCGGCGACTCGGTCACGCCGAACGTCTTGAGATTCGCGCGGAAGGCGTCGAGGAGCGTCGCGTTCCGCTTCATCGGCTCGTAGACCGTCTCGCGGTGCTCCACGACCTTGAGCTCGCAGCCGGCGGCCTTCGCGGCGCCCTCCGCGCAGCGGATCACGCGCTTCTGGAGGTCCCACATGTAGTCGACGCTGAGCGACCGCACATAGAACGTCGCCGCCGCGAACTCGGGGATGATGTTCGGCGCGGCGCCGCCGTGGGTGATGATGCCGTGAAGGCGCGCGTCGGGCCGGACCTGCTGGCGGAGCATCGCGACGTTGTTGTAGGTCTGGACCGCCGCGTCGAGCGCGTTCACGCCCTCCCACGGGTCGGCGGAGGCGTGCGCGGCCTTGCCTTTGAATTCGAAGCCCACGCGGACGATCCCGAGCAGGTCCGCGTGCCCGACCCAGCGATCGAAGCCGTGGACCATCATCGCCGCATCCACGTTCTTGAACACGCCGCCGTTGAGCAGCTTCACCTTGCCGCCGCCGCCCTCCTCGGCGGGTGTGCCGATGACCTGGATGCGGCCCTTGGGCAGCCGGTCCCGCACGGCGGCGAGCCCCGCGCCGGCGCCCACGCCCGCCGTGGCGATGATGTTGTGGCCGCAGGCGTGGCCGATCTGCGGGAGCGCGTCGTACTCGCAGAGGATCGCGAGCGTCGGCCCCTCGCCCGTCTCGAGCGTGGCCCGGAAGGCCGTCTCGACGCCCGCGACGCCGCGCTCGACCTTGAAGCCCTGCTGCGCCAGGAACTCCGTGAGCCAGCCGGCCGCCTTGACCTCCTGGTAGCCGAGCTCGGGGTTGTCGTGGATCTTGTGGGAGAGTTGCTCCAGCTCGTCGCCGAGGCGGTCGAGGGCCTTCGCGATCGCGTCTTTCAGTCCGTTCATATGGGGTCTCCCTGAGGTCTGCCTGTGTCGAGCCAGCGCCGACAGCCGTCAACTATATCACCGCGTCCTCGTGGTAGGATTCGCCCCGTGAAGAGCCGGGTCACGCTCGGCGTCGCGATCCCGCAGACGGTGCTCCAGGGGGGCTTCGACGTCCCCAAGCTCCGCGCCTTCCTCGCCCGCGCCGAGGCGCTCGGCTTCGAAAGCGCCTGGGTCGTCGAGCAGATCCTCGGCGGCATCCGGAGCCTCGAACCCCTCACGCTGCTCACCTGGGCTGCCGCGTGCACCGAGCGGCTCCGGCTCGCCCCGGCCGTGCTCCTCACCGCGCTCCGGAGTCCCGTCCACCTCGCGAAGGCGCTCTCGTCGCTCGATCACCTCTCCGGCGGGCGGCTGACGGTCGGCGTCGGTCTCGGGGGCAACCCGAAAATTTACCCGGCGTTCGGCCTCCTCGCGGCGCGCCGCGCCGCGCGCTTCGCCGAGGGCCTCCGGCTCATGAAGCGGCTCTGGACCGAGGAGCGCGTGACGTTCGACGGGGAGTTCTTTAAGCTCCAGAACGCCTCCATGCAGCCGAAGCCGCTGCAGAAGCCCCATCCCCCGCTGTGGTTCGGCGGCCACCATCCGAACGCGCTCAAGCGCGCGGTCGAGCTGGGCGACGGCTTCATCGGCGCGGGCTCGGTTTCGACCGCCGGCTTTCTCGAAGAGATCGCGCTCCTGCGCCGGCTCCTCAAGGACGCCGGCCGCGATCCCGCCTCGTTGCCGCTCGGCAAGCGCGTCTACATCGCGGTGGACGAGGATCGGGCGCGCGCCGGCCGGCGGCTCGCCGAGTGGTTCGGCGCCTTCTACGGCAAGCCCGAGCTGGCGGCCGAGGTGTGCGTGTGGGGCGGGCCCGAGGAATGCGTGGACCGGCTGGGCGAGATCGTCGCGGCCGGCGTCGGCTTCCTCATGCTCAATCCCGTCTTCGACGAGCTGGAGCACCTGGAGCTCTTCGCGTCCCGCATCGCGCCCAAGCTCTAGCGTAGCCAGAATGCGCGCACGTTTGACACGCGGCCGTCGCCCGTCGCGGCCGACGGATTCTAAATCAAATATTTCCGTCGCATAACCTTTTGGTACCGGGTGTGCATATCTGTCGAGGGTGGCCTCACAGCACAAGCTTGGCTTCAGCTCGGCGCGGTCCCTGCCCGAGAAGCACGTGCTCCTGCTCGACGATCCCTCGCCGCAGCTGGAGGCGCTGAAGAGCTACTTCGGAAAGTTCGACCACGGACAGCGGTACCGGGTCTACACGGCGTCGAACGCCGCCGAGGCCGCCGCCGCCCTCAAGCACGGCCGGCCCGATCTGATCCTGCTCGACCCGCAGATGAAGGGCCTCAAGGGGCTCACGCTGCTCAAGCAGGTGCGCGCCCTCGACAGCTCGATCCCCGTGATCGTGGTCACCGGCAAGCAGCCGCTGGGCGCCGCGGTCGAGGTCCTCCACGCCGGGGTCTTCGCCTACGTGCCCAAGCCCTGCGACTTCCAGCAGCTCGAGCACCTCGTAGCCCTCGTCTTCGCGACGCCGTCGAAAACCGCGTCTTAGTTGAACATGGGGGCCGCGAGATGGCCCCCAAGCCCCCGGGTGGCTCGGGACGCCCCGGCGGGAGCCGTGGCGCCCCTCGATAACTCCCCACGCCGTCATATACTGGCCTCGTGCCAGATGCTCCGCCCGCCGCCAGGCGCGTTCTCATCGTGGACGACGAGCCGTCGGTCATCGATGTCCTGATGGAATTTTTCCGGCAGTTCGACCACGGGCAGCACTACGTGGTCGAGGCGGCGTCCAACGGCGCCGACGCCTACCGAGCCTTCCTCCGCCAGCGCCCGGACCTCATCCTCCTCGACATGAACATGCCGGGGATGGATGGCCTGCAGCTCCTCAAGCAGATCCGCGCGATCGACGGACGGGTGCCGGTCATGATGGTGACGGCGAACCAGAGCACGAAGGCGGCCGCCGAGGCGCACACCACCGGGATCTTCGCGTACATTCCGAAGCCTTTCGACTTCCGTCACCTGGACCTGCTGGTCGGGCTCGTGCTCCCGCCGCCGAAGCGGCCCGGCGGCTCGCCGGACGGCGCCCGTCAGCGCTGAGCGCATGAGCCGTCCCCGGGTCGTTCTGATCGGCGCGGCCGGCCAGCTCGGCTCCGACCTCGCCCGGACGTTCGACCTGGACGGCGAGCTGGTCGCGCTCAAGCACCAGGACCTCGACCTCCTCGACGCGACGCGCGTCGGCACGCTCCTCGCCGAGCTCCGCCCCACCCACGTGGTCAACACGGCGGCCTACAACCGTGTGGACCAGGCGGAGGCGGACCGGGACGCGGCGTTCGCGCTCAACGCGCGCGCCGTCGGCGACCTCGCGGCCGTCTGCCAGCGGCTCGGCGCCACGCTGGTCCACTTCTCCACGGACTACGTCTTCGACGGCAGCCGCGCGACGCCGTACCTCGAGGCGGACGCCCCGAACCCGCTCTCCGTCTACGGCGAGTCGAAGCTCGCCGGCGAGCGGCTCGCCCTCGAGCGCTGCGAGCGCGCGCGTGTCTTCCGCGTCTGCGGCCTCTACGGCGTGGCGCGGAGCTCGGGCAAGGGGGGGACGAACTTCGTCGAGACGATGCTGCGCCTGGCGACCGAGGGCCGGCCGATCCGTGTCGTCGCCGACCAGGTGCTGGGCCCGAGCTACACGCTCGACCTGGCGCGGAAGGTCTGGCAGATCCTCCCGCTCGCGGTGCACCCGATCTACCACCTCACCAACGCGGGGGCGACGA
>QHSZ01000378.1 GCA_003220595.1 Candidatus Rokuibacteriota bacterium
CCTCACGGGGCGCGACATCCAGCGCCACCTCGCGACGCTCGGAGACCTGGGGCGCGCGGTGCTGGTGCCGGCGGCCGCCGTGCGCGATGTGGACGGCGTCTTCCTCGACGATCTGACCCCGGCGGACCTCGCGCGGGACCTGGGCGCCCCCGTCCACGTGGTCGAGCCGTCGGCGGCCGCGCTCCTCGCGGCGCTGCGCGACAGCTGAGCCCCCCGACGTGGCCGCGCCCGGGGAGCTGCCCGCCATCGCGATCGTCGGCCGCCCGAACGTGGGCAAGTCCACGCTCTTCAACCGGCTGGTCGGCCGGCGCCGGGCGATCGTGCGCGACGTGCCGGGGGTGACGCGCGATCGCCTGTACGGGCAGGTGAGCTTCGAGCGCTGGCAGGCGACGGTGATCGACACGGGGGGCTTCGACCCGTCCCCCGAGGAGCCGCTCGTCGAGGCCGTGCGCAAGCAGGTGCTCGTGGCGGTCGAGGAGGCGGACCTCGTCCTGTTCGTGGTGGACGCGCGAACCGGCGCGACCGCGCTCGACCTCGAGATCGCAGGCGTGCTCCGGCGCGCCGACCGACCGGTGGTCGTCGCCGCGAACAAGGTCGAGGCCGTGGGGCAGGAGGGTGCCCTCGGCGAGCTCTACACGCTCGGCTTCGGCGAGCCGCTCCCGGTGTCGGCGGAGCACGGCCGTGGCGTCGCCGAGCTGCTCGAGGTCCTCCGCGAGCGCGCGCCCGCGCCCTCTGGGCGCGCCGAGCGTCCGGCCACGCCGGTCAACGTCGCCATCATCGGCCGCCCGAACGTCGGCAAGTCGTCGCTCGTGAACGCGATGGTCGGCCACGAGCGCGTGCTCGTCCACGAGGCCCCGGGCACCACGCGCGACGCCGTGGACATCACGCTCGTCTACGAGGCCCGCACCTACGTCCTCGTGGACACGGCCGGCATCCGGCGCAAGGGGCGCGTGCACGAGCCGCTCGAGAAGCTCTCCGTCGTCATGGCGCTGCGAAGCCTCGAGCGCTGCCACGTGGCCGTGGTCGTGCTGGACGCCTCGGAGGGCGCCGCGGCGCAGGACGCCCACATCGCCGGCTACGCGAACGAGGCCGGCCGCGCCACGGTCATCGTCGTGAACAAGTGGGACCTCGTGCCCCGGGGACTCGTCCGGAAGGCGGAGGTGGTGGACCAGATCCGCGATCGCCTGCCGTTCCTCGACTGGGCGCCCGTGTGCTTCACGTCGGCCGTGCGCCGCGAGGGGCTGCCCGAGCTCTTCGACACGATCGACCAGGCCGCGATCGAGTTCCGGCGCCGGATCGCCCCGGGCGAGGTGACCCAGACGCTCCGCGCGGCGATCGAGCGGCGGCCGATCTCCGTCGGCGGGGCGCCGCTCACGCTCTACTCGGCGGCGCAGGTCAGCACGGAGCCCCCGACGTTCGCGCTGCGCGTGAACCGGCCCGACGGGATCCACTTCTCCTACGCGCGCTACCTGGCGAAGTCGCTGCGCCTGGCCCTCGGGCTCGCGGGCACGCCGATCCGCCTGTCGCTGCGCCGGGGCACCCCCCGCGTGCGGACACGGCCGGGGACACGCAAGGCGGCGCGATGAGGCTGGAGCGGCGGTCGGCGGTGCTCCTCGCGCTGCTCGTCTTCGCCCTCGGCGCCGTCGTCCTGGCGTCGAGGCCGCGCCCGTTCGGGCGACCGCCCGACACGCTCGCGATCTCGCCGGTCGCGGCGGTGAGCCCGGACCATCGCGTGCCGATCGCCGACGCCGCCGGCCGCATCCAGATCGCGGTCGCCGACCGGATCCCGTCTCGCCTGCCCGCGGAGGGCGTGCCCGCCGGCTGGGGGCTCAGGGAGTTCACGGGACGGGCGGCGATCGAGGTGGTGCGCGAGGACGCCGGCGTGGCGCTCCGGCTCCGGAGCGTGCAGAGCTCGTTCGTCCTCTATCGCGACGCGATCGTGGACCTCCGGGAGTTCCCGATCCTCTCGTGGAGCTGGAAGGTCGTGAAGCTGCCGCGCGCGGGTGACGTGCGCGCCGCTGCGACGGACGACCAGGCGGCGCAGGTCTACGTGATCTTCCCGCGGTGGCCGGCACCGCTCGTCAACAGCGAGGTGATCGGCTACGTCTGGGACGGCCGCGCACCGGTGGGAACGCGCCTAACGAGCCCGAAGGCGTCGAACGTCCGGATCATCGTCGTCGAGTCGGGACCGGCGAAGCGCGACGTCTGGCAGCGCGAGGTGCGGAACGTGGCCGAGGACTACGTCGCGCTCTTCGGCCGGCAGCCGCCGCGGGTCGGACAGGTCGGTCTGATGATCGACAGCAACGACACCCGGGCCGAGGCCGAGGCGCTCTTCGCAGGGCTGGTCTTTGCCAAGCCGCGCGCGGAACGCATGGAAAAGCCAACGTCTATGCTAAGATGACGCGCAAATGAGCCCTGGTAACCCGGACTACGAAGAGCCGGACGAGCAGTACGAGCTGGAACCGCCGCGTTCCATCTTCGCCGCACTGTGGTTTCGCGTGATCTTGGTCGTGGCGGTGATCGGCGTCATCGCCGCCGTCGCCGTCCCGTACGT
>QHSZ01000065.1:0-24460 GCA_003220595.1 Candidatus Rokuibacteriota bacterium
TGCAGGTCTTCATGTGGATCGTGCTGGCCTCATCCTGGAACCTCATCTCGGGGCTCACCGGCTACGTCTCGTTCGGCCACGTCGCGTTCTTCGGCGCCGGCGCCTACACGGGTGCGATCCTGATCGCCAAGGCCGGCTGGCCGTGGGGCTTGGCCGCGCTCGCGGGCGGGCTCGGCGCCTGCGTCCTCGCGCTCGTCATCGGCTACCCGTGCCTCAGGCTCAAGGGGCCCTACTTCGCGATCGCGATGCTCGGTCTCAACGAGGTCCTCCGCGCGCTCGTGTCGTACTTCGAGGATCTGACCGGCGGCGGCAACGGGCTCTCGCTGCCGACGCTGGACGCGACCGTCCCGATCTATTACGTCATGGGGGCCAGTGCCCTGCTGGTGACGCTGGTCACGTACGTCATCATCACGTCGCGGTTCGGTCTGCGCCTGATGACGATCCGGGAGGACGAGGTGGCCGCCGAGGCGATGGGCATCGACACCGCCCGGCACAAGCTCTACGCCTTCCTCCTCTCGGCGGCCGGGCCCGGCGTCGCGGGCGCGCTCACCGCGCGCGATCAGGGGTACATCGAGCCGATCAGCGTCTTCCCGCTGGCGACGACGATCACGATGATCGTGATGGTGCTCTTCGGCGGGAAGGGCACCGTCTGGGGGCCGGTGCTCGGCGCCGTCGTGCTCTTCGTCGCCCAGGAGATCGTCTGGGCGCGCTATCCCTACGTCCATCCGCTCCTGTTCGGCGTCATCATCATCGCGGTGGTGCTCCTGATGCCGCGCGGCGTGCTGGGGCTGCTCCAGATCAGGTACCGGCTTCCCCGGACCATCTGATGCCGCCGGCGCTCGAGATCGAGAACCTCCGGAAGCACTTCGGCGGAGTCAGCGCGGTGGACGGCGTCTCGCTCGCGCTCGAGTCGGGGCGGATCTACGGCCTCATCGGGCCGAACGGCTCGGGCAAGACCACGCTGTTCAACTGCATCACCGGCGTCGAGCGGCGCGACGCGGGGCGCGTCGCCTTCAACGGCGAGCGCATCGACGGGCTCAAGCCCTGGGTGATCGCGCAGAAGGGGATCGGCCGGACCTTCCAGGTGATCCGCGTGTTCCCCGAGCTGTCGGCGCTCGAGAACCTCATGGTCGTCACGCGCGGGAGCCGCGCCGCCGCGCGGGCGCGCGCGCTCGAGCTGCTCACCTTCGTGAGGCTCGAGGGCCTCCGCGACGAGTACGCGGGCAACCTCTCCTACGGCCAGCAGAAGCTCGTGGAGTTCGTTCGCGTCCTGATGCGCGACCCCTCGCTCATCCTCCTCGACGAGCCGGCGGCGGGCGTGAACCGCACCCTGCTCAACGACCTCCTCGACGCGGTCCGCCGCCTCCGCGACCGGGGCAAGACGATCCTCCTCGTCGAGCACGACATGAAGGTCGTGATGGGGCTCTGCGAGACGGTGTTCGTCCTCGACCACGGCGAGAAGATCGCGGAGGGGCCGCCGGGCGTCATCCAGACCGACGAGCGCGTCATTGAAGCGTACTTCGGCCGCTGAGCGTCCCCGAGGCGACGCGAGGACCCGCCCGTGAACGCACCGCTCCTGACCGCGCACGGGATCACCGGCGGTTACGGCAAGCTCGACATCCTGCACGAGGTCTCGCTCGGCGTGCACGCGGGCGAGATCGTGAGCGTGATCGGACCGAACGGCGCGGGAAAATCCACCGCCTTCAAGACGATCGTCGGCTTCCTCCGGCCGCGGAGCGGGCGCGTCGTCTTCAACGGCGAGGAGATCACCGGCCTCCGGCCGGACGTCGTCCTCCGGCGCGGGCTCGCCTACGTCCCGCAGGGCCGCCTCGTCTTCGCCCAGATGACCGTGCTCGAGAACCTCGAGATGGGCGCCTACACCGTGGCGGACCGCGCGAAGGTCGCCGCCGCCCTCCAGAGCGTCTACACGCTGTTCCCCGTGCTCTTCGAGCGGCGGCGCCAGAAGGCCGGCACAATGTCGGGCGGCGAGCAGCAGATGGTCGCGATCGGCCGGGCGCTGATGACGTCGCCCCGGCTCATCCTGCTCGACGAGCCGTCGCTCGGCCTCGCGCCGAAGTTCGTCACGCTGATCTTCGACAAGCTCGTCGCGCTGCGGCGCGCCGGCTACACGCTGATGCTCGTCGAGCAGAACGCGACGCGCGCGCTCCAGATCGCCGACCGCGCCTACGTGCTGGAGCTCGGGCGGAACCGCTTCGAGGGCGCGGGGACCGCGCTGCTGGCCGACCCCGAGGTCAAGCGCCTCTACCTCGGCGGATGACGCCCCTGACACGCGCGCCGCTGGCCCTGACGCTCGCCCTGCTGGCCGCCGGCTGGCCCGTCGTCGTCCCCGCGCAGCCGGGGAAGACGGTGAAGGTGAGCCTCGACGCCCAGCAGTCGGGCACCCAGAGCCGCGAAGGCGTTCGGGGGAGCGGCCGCGTCGTCATCACCGAGCGCGGCGGCACACGCCCGTCGGGCAAGGTCGGCGTCGAGTCGAGCGAGCGGCGCGTGACGCAGACGACCGGGATCTTCACCCTCGTGCAGGACGGCGGCGAGTCGACGCTGGTCGTGGCGACCTCGGTGCCGTACCAACACGTAACGTTCTACCGCGACTGGTTCATCCGCGCCGGCATGCTCGCGAGCACCGTGCAGTGGAGGGACGTCGGCACCTCGCTGAAGGTGCGCGCCACGGTCCTGCCGAAAAAGCAGGTGCGCGTCAGGGTCACGCCCGCCCTCAGCTGGTTCTCGGCCGACACCGCGGGCGTCATCGAGGTCGCCCAGGCCGCCGTCGAGCTCGTCGTGACGAGCGGCCAGCCGGTCCAGATCGGCGGCGCGCGGACGACGCTGCACGAGCTCACCCGCGAGATCCTCGGCGTCGGCCAGCGCCAGAGCACGAGCGAGACGCTCCTGACGCTCACGGCCACCATCCTCGACTAGCAGGTTGCTGTCGGCCGTGGCCGTGGGATCAAGGCGATCGAATTTCCGCTTGACAGCTTCCTGCGTGGGTAGTCGTCGCGTGTCGGCAGCAGAGCGTGGATACCGGGCCAGCGGCCCGCGGCAGCCCGGAGACGTCACCACGGGTGCTTCGTCGCAAAAAATGTGGATCCTGCCGCAATCGCCGCTCGTCGTGCCCCACAGATGGCTCCGAAACCCGGGTGTAGAGTCGCCCCAGCACAAGGGGGGCTCTCCATGCAAACGCTCTCACTGGATCGGCTGGGTGACGAGATCGCCGAGCTGTCCGCGCACCTCGACGCCGCCACCGCCCGCCTGCTCGACCTCATCCGCGAATACGACGCGCGCGGCGGCTGGAACAACGGCTTCCGCTCCTGCGCCGCGTGGCTCTCCTGGCGCGTGGGGTTCGCGCCGGGCGCGGCCCGGGAGCACGTCCGGGTGGCGCGCGCGCTCGGTCCACTGCCGCGGCTGTCGCACGCGCTCGCGCGCGGGGAGCTGTCCTACGCCAAGGTGAGGGAGTTGACCCGCGTGGCGACCCCGGAGACCGAGGAGCGGCTCCTGGCCGTGGGCCGGGCTGGCACCGCCGAGCACGTCGAGCGGATCGTGCGGGGCTGGCGCCGGGTGGACCGCAAGGCCGAGGCCCGGGATGCCGACCGGCAACACGCCGGCCGGGCCCTGTACGTGTATCCAGACGAGGACGGCACCGTGAGGATCCGCGGGCGACTGGCCCCGGAGGTCGGCGCCCTGCTCATGCAGGCGCTGGCCGCGGCCCGTGAGGCGGTGTATCCGAAAAACGTTCCCGCGGGAACGTGCGCGCCGGGCGTTTCCCAGGAAACGCCCACGATGGAGCAACAGCAGGCCGATGCCCTGGCCTTCCTCGCCGAGACCGCGCTCCACCACGGGATCGATCCCGGCGCACCCGGAGAACGCTACCAGGTCGTGGTCCACGTCGACGCCGAGGTCCTCGCCGCCGCCGACCAGGCCGGCCAGTCCGTCCTCGAGGACGGCGCACGCGTTCCGGCCGGAACGTCCCAGCGCCTGGCGTGCGACGCGAGCCGCGTGGTGATGCGGCACACCGCGAATGGCCGGGTCGTGGAGGTCGGCGCGCGGACCCGCACGATTCCCGCGGCGTTACGACGGGCGCTCCATCACCGAGACCGTGGCTGCCGCTTCCCCGGCTGCGGGCTTCGGTTCGGGCAGGGACACCACATCCGTCACTGGGCCCAGGGGGGGCCCACCACGCTCTCGAACCTCGCCCTGCTCTGTCGCCGGCACCACCGCGCGGTCCACGAGGAGGGCTACGAGCTCGATCGACAGGCGGACGGCGAGCTTCGGTTCCGCCGTCCGGACGGGCGGGTTCTCCCCGAGGTCCCGCTTCCTCACGAGGTGCCCGACGATCCCGTGCAAGCCATCAGAGGGCGGCACGAGGCGGAGGGGCTCGTCCTGCATGCGCGGACTGCGACACCGGGTTGGTTGGGGGAGCGCCTGGACGTGGGCTGGGCGATCGACGTCTTGCATCCCCTGGCGCGTTAGCGGCCGAGCGCCGCGCGGTAGAGCTCCTCCGTGTAGCCGCGCACGAGCACGTCGTCGAGCACGAGGACCGGCACGCGCAGGAAGCCGTCCTCGTGCACGAGATGGCGGACGATGTCGGCGTCGGCGAGGGGCGCGTCGAGACGGAGGACGCCGTCGCCGGACTTCACGAGCAGGCGGCGCGCGCCGCGCGCGAGCGCCAGCGTGGCCGCGCGATCCACCGGCGCCGTGTCCACAAGGCGGCTCTCGAAGCGGACGCCCCGGCGCGAGAGAGCCTCTCTCGCGTTGGTGCAGGTGGGTCAGCCGCTCTTGTTGTAGAGGATGGTCATCGCGCCGGTCCTCGCTCCTTGACCCTGCCCATTCTACCCGGATAGACTCGCGCCACCATGCGCCAGACTCTTCCGCTCACGCTGGCGCTCCTGCTGCTCGGCGCCGCCGCCCACGCCCAGGAGTCGGGCCGCCCGCAGCCTCAGTCATTCCGGATCGAGTGGGCGCGGCTGCCGCCCACGATGCGACCCGGCGTGGAGGGCTACGTCTACAACGACTCGAGCTGGCGTGTCACCAACGTCCGGCTGCGCGCGCAGGTGACGGACGGCTCGGGTCGTGTCGTCCGTGAGAGCGTCGCGTCGGTGTGGGGGAACGTGGGCGCCCGTGGCCGCGCCTTCTTCAAGCTGTCACCGCTCGCCGACGGCGAGAGCTACGAGCTGTCGGTGGTGTCCTTCGACCTGATCTCGCAAGAGGGGCCGTGAAGGGCCGCACCGCCAGGGAGCCTCTCACCGTGACGTCGCTCTCACGGAAGGCAGGACGTGACGGCCGAAGAGCTCGACGGTGCGGAGCGGGTCGGCGGCGAGGCTGACGGTGAACATGAGCCGCTGGGCGCCCGCCGCGAGCGCCGCGCGGACCTGCGCGAGACAGTCGGCCGGCGTCCCGGCGACCGCGAGGCGGGCGCGGAGGTAGTCGAAGAGCCCCAGACGCCTGACGAGGTCGGGATCCATCCTCGCCCGCCGGGTGGTATACGTCGCGCGCAGCTCGCGGATCGCCGGGACGAGCGAGGCGGGGACACCCCGTTGCTCCGGCGCGGGCCCGAGGATGTACGCTGCGACGAAGCCGAGGATGCTGCCGAGTTTGGCGATGGCCGCCTCCCGCTCCTCGGCGCAGTCCAGGCAGGCGATCCACCAGACGTCCAGGTCGCCGGGAGGCCGCCCAGCCTCGTGCGCTCCCTCCTGCAGGAGCGCGCGAGCACGCGCGACGTGTTCGGCCTGCAGACCGTAGTTGACGAACGCCCCATCGGCCACGGCGCCGGCGGTGCGCAGCGCCGCCGGCCCGGAGGCGGCGGCGTAGAGCGGCACGCGCCGACCCCCCGGCAACCCCCGCGCTCCGCCGCCGTCCGGCCCGGCCTCCTGCCCGGCGAGCAGCGCGCGCGCGGCGGCCAGGCCCTCGCGGAAGGATCGGGGACTCGAGGCGCGGGCGTCGACGTTCGCCACCCCGCTGTGGCCGGTGCCGACGCCGAGGATGAAGCGGCCACCGGACACAGCATCGACTGACGCGGCCGCGGCGACGGTCACGGCCGGGTGGCGGCTGACGAGGTTGGTGACGCAGGCCGCGAGGCCGATGCGCTCAGTCCGCGTCGCGGCGAGCGTCAAGGCGACCCACGCGTCCATGGCGTTGCCGGGGGTGTCCGCGATCCCGATAAGGTCGAACCCGCACGCCTCGCCAAGGATCGCCATGCGGGTCGTGTAGTCCGGCGTGTCGGGCCAGAAGAAGAAGCCGAAGCGCGGCGCGCTCACGGACGGGCCGGCGGGTAGTCGCGCGAGTAGGCCGGGCTCTTGAGGAACTCGTCCGCCTTGTACGTCCAGAATTGGGAGACCGACGGATACGTGTGGACGACGGTCGCCTGCAGCTTGCCCCCGACGCGCTCCACCTTGAGGATGTAGACGTTCTGCGTCGGGTTCCCGAAGTCGTCGAGCTTGATCGGGCCCCGCGGGTCCTCGGTGGTTTCGATGGCGCGGCGGATGGCGGCGAGGAACTTCTCCCGGTCCTCGACCTGGCCGTTGACGAGCTTGGCGGCCTCGACCACCCAGCGTCCGGTGCTGTACATCACGGCGTGGAAGTATGCCGGCGTGCGCCCGAGCTTCGGCTCTGCCAGCCGCATGAAGGCCTGGTTCGCCGCGCTCTGCAGCGTCGGACTCCAGATCAGCGCACCGGTCACGCCAATCGCCTCGTCGCCCATCGTGCGCAGCACGTGCTCGTCGATCATCACGCCGGAGCCGATCAGCGGTATTCGCGGCCCCTGTTCGCGATACTGCTTGACGTAGCGCGCGGCCTGGGCCGCGACGAATACCGACACCACCGCCTCCGCCTCGCGGTTGATCTGCGACAGGTAGGGCGCGAAGTCGAGGGTGTTGAGCGGCGCCCACAGCTTCTGCACGACTCGGCCGCCGTGGTCCTCGAACACCTTCTGGAAGCCGGCGATCTGTTCGTGGCCGAACGGGTTGTCCATCGCCACGGCGACCACGCGCTTGTACGTGAGGACGCGCGCCGCGTAGTCACCGAGCGCATGCATTGGCTGACTCGCCGCGAAGTTCGAGCGCACGATGTACTTCACCGGCTTGCGTTTGGTCAGATCGTCGGGGGTCGTGAGCATGAGCGTGGGCAGCCGATCTCGCTCGATCGGACCGGCGAGCGCGTAGCCGATGTGGGAGAGCAGAACGCCCGTGAGCACGTGGATCTTGTCGTGCGAGACGAGCTTTCGGTACTTGGCTTGCGCGACGGCGGGGTTGCCCTCGGTGTCCTCGTCGATCAGCTCGATCCTGCGGCCGGCGGCCTCGTAGCCCGCCTGCTCCAGTGAGAGCTTGAGGCCGTCGAGCATGTCCTTGCCGGCCTGGGCGAAGACCCCGCTCAGCGGGCCGAGGTAGCCGATGCGGATCGGCTCGGCGGCCTCCGCCCGCCCGGTGGCCATGGTGAGCGCCAGCGACAGGGCCACGTGGACGCCGAGGAAGAGGCTTCGCATGAGTCGCCTCCTGAATTTCGCGGCACCGGGCGCAACCCCGGTGGTACCCGCAGGCGAGCCCTCCGTCCAGCGCGAGTCGGCTATCAGGACGCTCGGCTGATGCGCCCCGTCTCGCGGCGCGTGCCGCATCGCGCGAACTGAGGTACCCTCCCAACCATCTTCGCCCGCGAGGTGACCGGGATGGACGACACCAAGGCTCAGCTCCTGCGTTGGATCGACGAGGACCGTGAAGAGATCGTCGGATTCCTCTGTGACTTCGTTCGGGCCAAGAGCCCGAACCCGCCCGGGGACACGACCCTGGCCGCGGCCCACGTCACGCGGTTCCTCACGCTCCACCAGCTCCCGTTCCGGGTCATTGCTCCCCAGGCGACCATGCCTAACATCGTCGGCTCGTTCGAGGGAGCGCGGCCTGGCCACCACCTGGTGCTCAACGGTCACATCGACGTGTTCCCGGCTGACGAGCTCAACGAGCGCTGGACGCACGGCCCGTGGAGCGGGGTGATCGCCGGGGGCAAGATCTACGGCCGCGGGGTGGCCGACATGAAGGCGGGGACGTCGGCCTCGATCTTCACCTATCGCTATCTGCACCGCCTGCATGAGCGCCTCGCCGGGCGCCTGACGCTCACCGCCGTCTCCGACGAGGAGACCTTCGGCCCTTGGGGCGCCCGCTACCTGATGGAGCATCACCCGGAGGTTCACGGCGACTGCCTACTGAACGGCGAGCCGAGCAGCCCCTTGACCATCCGCTTCGGCGAGAAGGGCCCGCTGTGGCTCCGGTTCACCGTGCGCACGCTCGGCGCCCACGGAGCGTACACGCACCTGACGCCGAGCGCCACCAAGATCGCCGCGCGGATCATCGTCGACCTCGAGGACCTGACCACGGTCCCGGCGGCCGTGCCCATCGACGTCGCCGACGCCCTGGCCGGCGCCGCCGCGGCCATCGACGAGGCGCAGGGCCCCGGGGCCAAGGACATCCTGCAGCAGGTGACCGTGAACATCGGGGTGATCCACGGCGGTCAGAAGGTCAACATGGTCCCCGGCACGTGCTGGCTCGAGGCGGACATTCGCCTGCCGCCCGGCGTGGGCAAGGACGCGGTGATGGCGCGGGTGCAGGCGATTGCAGCGCGCTACCCGGAGGCCACGATGGAGGAGATCAACTTCTCGGCGCCCAGCGTGTGCGATCCGAACCATGCGATGGTGCGCATCCTCCGCGCCAACGCCCGGGCGCTGGGCCGGCCCGAACCCGCCCCCATCGTCAGCCTCGGAGGCACCGATGCGCGGCTCTGGCGCCAGCGCGGCATCCCCGGGCTCGTTCACGGCCCGTTTCCCCGCGGCATGGCCCAGGCCGACGAGCACGTCGAGATCGAGGAGTACCTGCACATCGTCCGCATGCACGTGCTGTCGGCCTTCGACTACCTCTCGGGGTGATTCTGGCACCCCGGCGCGAGAGCATTCTTTTCAATCGCCACCAGGGTCCTGAGGGGGCCCGAAGCTCACCCGAAGCCGAGGTCGCCGTGCCGGTCCATGTCGGCGACGAAGCGGACGAGTAACCGTACCGCGGTGGCGGCGTCGTTGAGGTCGACCATCTCGTTCGGCGAGTAGGAGTAGCGGCGGGGCACCCCGATGCTGATGGTCGGGATCCCCTCACGCACGAGATGGATCGAGGCCGCTTCCGTCGAGCCGCGCCCGAGGTGGGTCGCGAGCTGCACCGGGATGTGCGTGGCCGCCGCCGCGGCGAGCAGGTGGCGCTTCATCGCGGGGTGGGCGATGCTGCCGCGGAAGGCGCCGGTGGAGGCAGCGAGCAGGACGACCGGTCCGCGTCCCATGATCACCGCGATGTCCTGGGTGGGGCTCGAGTCTGGCGTGTCTCCCGCTGAGAGGCCGTCGATGGCGATGGCGTAGTCGGGCTCCAGGCGGAAGGCCGCCATGATGGCGCCACGCAACCCGACCTCCTCCAGCACCGTGCCGACCGCCTGCACCGTGCCGTACGGCGTCACCCCTCGCAGCTCGGCGAGGACCTGGAGCAGGATCGCCACGCCCATCCGGTCGTCCATGGCCTTGCCGCATACGCGGTCGCCGCCGCTGAACTCGGCCAGCTCGCCGATGAACGTCACCGGGTCTCCGACCCGGATGCCGAGGTCGCCGACCTCGGCAGCGCTCGCGGCGCCCACGTCGATATAGAGGTCGGTGGCCGACACTGGCCGTGCCTGCTCCAGACCGGACTGAAGATGGCCGGCCTTGGAACCGATGAGGCCGAAGTGGCCGTTGACCCAGACGCGACGGCTTAGCAGGAGCGCGTCGGCGGTGCCCCCGAGGCGGTCGAAGCGAAGGAAGCCGGTCGGCTCGATGCCCTTCACGATGAAACCGATCTCGTCGAGGTGCGCGCTCAACATCAGGCGAGGGCGGTCGTGCTGACCGCGCTTGACCGCCGTGACGTTGCCGTAGCGGTCGACATCCACCTGGTCGGCGAGGCCAGCGACACGCTTCTGGAAGTAGGCGACCAGGGGCTGCTCGAATCCCGAGACGCCGTGCAAGGCCACCAGGTCGCGCAGGGTCGCGCGCAACCCGTCCTTGGTGTCCGACGCGTTACTCATGCCCTGATCCTCAGTTCGCGACGAGCCCGCGCGGGGCATGGGTGACCGGCTCGGACGCCCGCGCCGTGATGATCGACGTCTCGCCCAGTGACATGGAGAGCCCCGTGCGACTGTTGAGCAGGATCATGTGGATGAAGAAGACCATGCCGGGTGCCAGCACTTGGGGATGATCGGCGTAGATCATCGGCTCGTCCATCCAGGTCGGCGGGTAGGTCGCTCCGAGGGTATAGCCGCACGCGTTGAGCATGTGATCCTTGTAGCCCGCTCGCGCCAGGACCCGGGCGTGGGTGGCAAAGATGTCGCCGACCGTGCGGCCGGGGCGAAGCGCCGCTTCACAGGCGGTGAGCGCCTCACGGCAGGCGTGGAACATGTCCCGATGGCGTGGATCGACACGGCCGATGGCGACCACGTTCATGAGACAGGCGTGATAGTGGCGGTAGGCGGCCGCGAACTCGAACGTCACCTGGTCGCGGCGGCCGATGCGCCCGTGACCGGTGTGGTAGCGGACCAGCAGGGCCTCGCGGCCGCTTCCCATCGGCCACCGGCTGGCCGAGGGGTCGCCGTCGCCGGACAGGATCGTCTTCATCATCTCCCCGTAGATCGTGCCGGGCGCCGCGCCAGGCACCGTGAGCCGGTTGGCCACCGCCAGCGCCGCGTCCGCGAGCTGACCGGCGCGCCGCACGTACTGGAGCTCGGCCGGGCTCTTGACGAGGCGCAGCAGCCGGACGACGTCGCTCGCATCCTCGGTGCGGCAGAAGCCGTGGAGGGCGGCGTCGACCATCTGGCCTCGCTGCGCGGTCAGCCCGTAGGCGTGGTACTCCACGCCGAGCCGCTTGCCGCGGCACCCGTGGTTGTCCAGCATGTCCCGCAGATCCTCGCCCGGGGTCGCCCCCTGCCGGTCGCGCCAGATCCGTACGTCCTCGACCACGGATGTGATGCGCGCCTGCCGGAGGTCGGCCGAGCGCGTGCACAGGGCCAGCGAGCCGTCCGCCCCCAGATACATGCCCTGGAACATGCTGTAGCCGCTGGTGTCGTAGCCGGTCAGGTAGTACATGCTCTCCTGCCGGAAGAGCAGGAGCCCGTCAAGGCCGCGCGCGATCATTGCCCGGCAGGCGCGGCGCCGCCGGTCTGCCAGTTCCCTGGTGCTGAAGTGTAAG
The DNA here is from genome assembly GCA_003220595.1 of Candidatus Rokuibacteriota bacterium. Classification (GTDB taxonomy): domain Bacteria; phylum Methylomirabilota; class Methylomirabilia; order Rokubacteriales; family CSP1-6; genus AR19. The sequence continues at coordinate 11,241 of QHSZ01000065.1, forward strand.
GCCATGGGCCGGACCTCAGGTCCCCGGCGTCTCGCCGTGCCCCCGGAGCAGGGCGCTGGCGCCGAGGACGGTGATGGTGACACCGATCAGGAAAGAGCTGACCGCGGCGATGGTGGGATCGACCTCCAGGAGGAGGCTGTTCCACACCCTCACGGTCAGCGTCTGGACCTCGACTCCGGAGAGGAACAGCGGGATCAGCAGCTCGTCGAACGAGGTGAGAAACGCGAAGAGCGCCGCCGAGAGTACGCCGGGCATGATCAGCGGCAGCGTCACCCGCCGGAGCGCGGTGAACCGGCTCGCCCCAAGGCTGAGCGCGGCCTGCTCGAACCGGACGTCGAACCCCTGCAGGGTGGCCGCGATGATGATCACTACGACGGGCAGCGCCAGCACCGTGTGGCCCAGGGCCATGGCCAGGATGCTGCCGGTGGCCTTGAGCCGCGCGAAGAAGAAGTAGAGGCCGATCGCCGTGATAATCGTCGGCACGATCATCGGAGAGAGCAGGAAGGCGTAGATCGCCCCCTTGCCACGGAATCGGCCACGCACCAGCGCCAGCGACGCGAAGAACCCGAGCATGGTGGCGAACACCATGGTGAGCAGTGCGACCTGGGTGCTGACCCCGATGGCCTGCCGCCAGGCCGCGATGCCGAAGAAGCGCTGGTACCATCGGAGCGACAGGCTGGGTGGCGGGAAGCGCAGGTAGTCGGCGCCGCTGAACGAGACGATGAGGATGATGACCACCGGGGCAATGAGGAACAGGAGTACGGCGCCGGCAAGCGCGGCTACCGCCACGGCGCCCGGCCCCGTCCGCTGACCTTCTTCGCCCATCAGTCGCGGGCCTCGAAGACACGCTCGAGGCGGACAATGCGGTTGTAGCCGACGAAGCCGATCAGCGTCAGCACCAGGAGGATCACCGCGAGCGCTGAGGCGAAGGACCAGTTGAGGGTGAACTCGACCTCTCGCTCGATGAGCATGGCGATCATCACGTCGGAGGGCCCGCCCATCAGGGCCGGTGTGATGAAGAAGCCCAGGCTGAGGATGAACACGAGGAGCGTTCCGCCCGCGATCCCGGGGAGCGACAACGGCAGGAACACCCGCCGGAAGGCTTGCCAGCGGGAGGCCCCCAGGCTGTGGGCCGCGCGGATCAGCCCGGGCTCGATCCCGCGCATGACGCTGTAGACCGTCAAGACCATGTAGGGAAGCAGCACGTAGGTCATGCCGATGAGGACGCCGCCCTGGTTGTAAAGGAGCGGCAGGGGCGTGTCGGTGAGGCCGAGCCGCGTCAGGTACTGGTTCACGACCCCGTTGCGCCCGAGCAGGACCATCCAGGCGTAGGTTCGGACGATGATGCTAGTGAAGAACGGCAGAACCACCACGATCATGAGCAGGCGGGCCACCCGCGGGCGCAATGTGGCCAGCAGGTAGGCGAGCGGATAGCCGAGGGCCAGGCACATGAGCGTCACCAGCGCGGAGGTCCGGAACGTCCGCCCGATTACTTGGAGATAGACAGGGACCCGCCAGATCTGGCCGTAGTACTCCAGGGTGTATCCGGTCTTGGGCGTGTAGGCGCTCCGCTCGACGATGCCGAGGAGTGGGTAGACGAAGAGCGCCAGCAGCACCAGGACCGCCGGGAGCAGGATGAGCAGATAGCGGACGGCGTCACGGCGCTCGGGAGCGAGCGACGCATCGACCGTGGCCACCGCGTCGGGCGCCGCCACCGGCGCGGGGCTCATGTCTCGCCGCGGGGGAAGAGCCGCGTCTCGTCCGGCGACCAGGCAAGCGCCACGGCCTCGCCTTCGGCGGGCCGGCGCAGGCCTAGGCGGTTCGGCACCTTGACCGTCACCGCGCCGTCGGCACCCAGGGCAACCCGGTACCGGGTCGCGTCGCCCACGTAGATCGCCTCCTCGACCGTGCCCTTGCAGGTGTTGACCGCACCAGTCTGCAATGCGTCGGCCGGGCCCTCCACCGGCACGAGCTTCTCCGGCCGGATGGCCGCGGTCACCGGCTGGCCCGCTTGAAGCGGCACGGCGCCGACGCCCCGGAACTCGAGCCCGCCGCCCGAGCGGACCAGCCAGCGCCCTGCAGTGGGCGCGCCGACAATCACGCCGTCCACGAAGTTCGACTCGCCGAGGAAGTCCGCCACGAATCGACTGGCCGGCGCCTCGTACAGCTCGGCCGGTGTGCCCACCTGCTCGATCCGGCCGCTTTGCATCACGGCCACGCGGTCGGACATCGTGAGCGCTTCTTCCTGGTCGTGGGTGACGTACATCACCGTCACGTGCAGGTGCCGCTGGATGTGTTTCAGCTCGAGCTGCATGTGAGCCCGCAGCTTCTTGTCCAGCGCGCCGAGCGGCTCGTCCATCAGGAGCACGCGCGGGCGGAACACCAGCGCGCGGGCCAGCGCCACGCGCTGCTGCTCGCCGCCCGAGAGCTGGCGCGGCAGCCGCCGGTCGTAGCCTTGGAGCTGCACCAGCTCCAACGCTTCGCCCACGCGCTGGCGGATCTCGGCCCGCCGCGCGCGCCGGATCTGGAGGGGAAACGCGATGTTGTCGAACACGGTCAGGTGCGGGAACACGGCGTAGCTCTGGAACACCATGCCGAGCTCGCGCTTCTGGGGCGGCAGCCCGGCCAGCGGCTTGCCGTCCACGAAGACCTCGCCCTGCGTGGGGTAGGCGAAGCCCGCCACCATCATCAGCGTGGTGGTCTTCCCCGAGCCGCTCGGGCCGAGCAGCGTGAAGAACGACCCGCGGTCGATGGTCGCGGAGACGTCCTGCACCGCGACCACCGACCCGAAGGTCTTCGTCAGCTCGTGGAGCCTTACCTCGGCACCGGGGCCTACCCCTTCTGCAGGAGCCACTGCGACCAGCGCTCGCTCACTGTCGACCGGTTGTCCGCCCACCATTGGGCGTTGTGGAGGAACGCCTTCGGCTTGTGCTCTGGGCTCGACGGGAGCCGCGCCGCCACGTCCGCCTTGATGTGCTTGAAGGCCTGGCGATTGGTGGGCCCGTAGGGGATGAACCCGGCGTGGGCGGCCTGGATCTGCGGCTGGCAGGCGAAGTCGATGAAGCGCTGGGCGTTGTCCCCGTTCTTCGCGCCCTTCATGATGCCCCAGAACTGCACCTGAAGCGCGGCCTCGTTCCACTCGATCGCCAGAGGAGCGCCCTTGTCGGCGATGGCCTGCAGGCGCCCGTTCCAGATCGACCCCAGGACCACTTCCTTGTCCGCGAGCATCTGGGCCGAGAGCGCGCCAGTGTCCCAGAACTTCCGGATCGACGGGCGCACCCGGTCGAGGGACTTGAACGCGCGGTCGAGGTCGATCGGATAGAGCTTGTCCTTCGGCACCCCGTCCGCGAGCAGCGCGAACTCCACGTCGATCGCCCCCGCGGCCAGGTCGGTGAGCATCCGGGGGCCAGGGAACTTCTTCGCGTCCCAGAACTCGGCCCAGCTCTTCGGGTGCTTGCCGGTCGGGAAGACCTCGGTATTGTAGGCCAGGACCGTCGAGAAGTAGATGTCGGCCACCATGGTGTCCCGGCGGTGGTCCATGTCCTCAGGGTTGGTGAGCTTCCAGGCCTTATAGTTAATCTTCTCGAGCGCGCCCTTCTGGTTGAGCGAGAGCAGACCCAACTCGCCGGCGTCGACAACGTCCAGCTCGATGTTCCCTGCCTCGAACATCGCCAGCAGCTTGCCGAGGCTGGCCGGGACCTTGACGACCTCGATCCCCGTCGCCTTCGCGAAGGGCTCGAAGATCGCCTTCACATTGGCCTCCTCGTAGGCGCCGCCGATGGTCCGGATGACGACCTTGCCCGCCGCCCCCGCCCGTCGTGTCCAGACGAACGGGCCGGTGGCCGTCGCGGCCGCGGCGGCTGCGCCCATCAACCAGGTCCGCCGCGTGAACCGCGCGCCCGATCCACCGCCGGCCCCGAGGGCTGGTCTGCCGCCGTGTTCCTCGCTGCGATCCGTCATCCTGTCCTCCTTGCGACTGATGATGCTTCGGCCCGCGGCCGGACGTGCGGGCGCCGGTTGCCTACCACGCAGGCAGCGCGCCGCGCGTGCAGCTCGGATGCACTCGGCGTCTCGCATGCAGCCTCATTCGCGCGGAACGGGTCCGGGACTTGCTCACGGCCTCGCAGAGTGTGTCCGGTGCTAGCATGCCGCTTCGCTCGGTGTCAAGCCGACCTCCCGACAGTGGCCCGCGCGTTCCCGCGCGATGGGACGGCGAGTCCCGAGCTGGCGCGCTTGCGACGAGCGAGAACGCCAACTATTCTGGCTGCGCCGTTGGCATGGCTGCGACACTGGTCGAGAGGAGAGGTGCAAAACGTGAGTGACGACGCACGGCTTGTCTTCTCGCGCGCCGAGTATGAGGGCCGTCTACGGGCGGTGCGCCAGGAGATGGCCGCCCGTCGCATCGACGTCTTGCTCGTGGACGAGACGGAGCACCTCGCCTACCTCGCGGGGTGGCACGCTTCGGGGTCGCGCTACCATGGTTGCCTCCTGCCGTCGGACGGCGATCCCGTGATGGTGTTCCGCCGCCTCGACGAGCCGGCGTTCCTAGAGCGGAGCTGGCTGCGCGACCGTGTCTGCTTCCCCGACACCGAGGACCCGGTCGAGGCGGTGGTCCGAACCATCACCGCTCGGGGCTGGGCGGCCGCGCGCCTGGGGGTCGAGACCGACTCGCACTACCTCACCGTGCAGACCTACGAAGCGCTGCGGCGGGGGCTGCCGCGCGCCACGCTCGTGGATTTCGCAATGGTGCTGCGCGAGCTGCGGCTCCGGAAATCGCCGCGCGAGATCGAGTACCTCCGCCAGGCGGCAGGCATCGCCGATTGCGCGATGCGCAACGCCGTCGCCGCGGTCGGGGAGAGCCTGAGCGAGCGCGAGGCCGCGATCGCGGCCAGCCAGACCTTTCTTCGCCTCGGGGCCGACACCGCACGCACCGGCCCGATCACCGCCGGCCGCCGCTCGGGAACGCTACACGGTCTCCTCGGCGACCACCGGCTGAGCCGGGGGGACCTCCTCCACATGGAGTTGGTTCCCTCCGTCAACGGCTACAGTGCCCGGCTGATGCGGCCGACGGTGATCGGCCCGCCTTCGACCGAGCAGGCGGACACGGCGGCGCGACTGGTCGAGATCCAAGACGACCAGATCGCGGCCATGAAGCCCGGTGCGGTGGCGCGGGACGTCGATCGCGTGTGTCGCGCGCGGGTCCTGGGCGCGAGCCTCCGCGAAACCTACGATAACTTCACCGGCTACACGCTCGGCTACTACGGCGCGACGCACCCACCGCGGACGAGTGACTTCACCCGGGCCTTCGTGCCCACCGCCGAGTGGGTGCTGGAGCCCGGGATGGTCTTCCACATGTACACCGGCGCCCGCGGGATGGCCTTCAGTGAGACCGTCCTCGTCACCGAGGGCGGCGCCGAGCGCCTCACTCGGCTCGAGCGGCGTCTCTTCGCCCGGTGAGCGCCGCAGACGGTCACGCGGCGAGCCGCCGTTCGAGCCAGTCGCGCAGACGGTAGTAGCTGCCAACGACGGGCAGAAACCACGGATCGCCGGTATAGGTCGGGCGCGTGGGGAACGGCAGCGCATCGAATGCGGACGGCGCGACCGCCCTCCCGGCGATCTTGAGCGCGGTCTGGTGGCCCAGGTAGGTGGCCATCGCAACGCCGCTGCCCTGGCACCCCGCGGCGTAGTGCACGCCCTCGTGGACGCCCATGTGCGGGACGTGGTCGAACGTGAACGCGACGTTGCCCGTCCACGCGTGGGTCACGCCCGTGCGGGCCAGCTCGGGCCAGACGCTCACCATCATCGCGTGCAGGCGCGGCGCGGCCTCCCGCGCTGTCGCGCGACGGAAGCTGGCGCGCCCCCCGTAGAGCACGCGCGTCCCGTCCGGTGACAGCCGGTAGTAGCTCAGCACCCGGTTGGTGTCGACGATCATCCGACCGCGCGGGATCAACCGCCGTGCCGTCTCGGGCGGCAGCGGCTCGGTCGCGATGATGTAGCTGCCGAGCGGGATGAGGCGACGCCGGAGCCAGGGCATGACGGCGCCCGTGTAGCCATTGGTCGCCACGATGACCTCGCGCGCCTCGACGACGCCGCGCGAGGTGCGGAGCATGAACCCGCTGGCTCGCCGCGTGATGGCGTCGACCGGCGTCTCCTCGACGACGAGAGCCCCCGCGCGGCGCGCGGCATCGGCCAGCCCGCAATGGTAGAGGGCGGGATGCAATGCCCCCGATGCCTCGGCCACCATCCCGCCGTGGTAGTGGTCGGTATCGATCTCCTCGCGCTGCCGCTGCCGCGGCACGAGCCAGGCATCCGCGCTGGTGAGCCTCTTGATCGTCTCCACCCGGCCCGCGAGGCCAGCATACGCGGACGGGCAGTGGGCGCCGACGAAGCGACCGGTGCGCCGGTAGTGACAAGCGATCGCCTCGCGCTCCAGCAGGTTCTCCAGGAAGGGCAGGCATCGCGCGCTCTCCTCGAGGAGCGCGGTCGCCCGCTCTGGGCCGAACGCTCGCGCCAGCTCGGCGTGGCCGACCTTGAGGCTGCCCGCGACCATCCCGCCGTTCAGCGAGCTGGCCGCGTGCCCGATCCGCACGGCGTCCACGACCAGGACCCCGACGCCGTGGCGCCGCAGCTCGAGCGCGGCCGAGAGCCCGCAGTACCCGGCGCCGACGATCGCAACCTCGGCACGATCCGGCAGCGCTGGCACGGCCGCCTTCGAGGGAGGCGCGGCCTCCCACCAATACGGGGCCTCCTTGAAGTCGGGCGCGGAGATGTCTACCGCAGCCATCATTCGCCTCCATGGGGACGGGCCGGGCATCGCCCCCCGCCATCCGGGACGTCTTGGGTCGCGTCGCGAATTCTCGCACACGATCCAGCCCAGCGGGGACACTCCCCCTTGACCCGACGGCTGTTGTTGGCGATGCTCCGGCCTGACATGGAGACCGCCACGCTGGCCCAGACCGCGGCCGACGCCGTCGACACCCGCGAGCTCGTCTCCCTGCTCCAACAGATGGTCCGCATCCGCAGCTACTCCGCGGGGGGCGAGGAAGGCGCCATCGCTTGCTTCATGCGCGACTATCTCACCACGCTCGGCCTGGAGGTCGAGCTCCAGGAAGTCCAGCCCGACCGCTTCAACTGCATCAGCCGGATGCCGGGGGCGGGCGGCGGCACCAGTCTCATGCTCAACGGCCATCTGGACACCAACCCCGCAGGCGAGGGCTGGACGAAAGATCCTTTCGGCGGCGACGTCGACGACGGGTGCATCTACGGGATCGGCGTGTCGAACATGAAGGCGGCGGACGCGGCTTACGTGGCGGGGTTGCAGGCGGTGCAGCGGGCGGGGATCCGGCTCAGGGGAGACGTGATCCTGGCCCACGTCGTCGGCGAGCTGCAGGGCGGCGTGGGCACCGTGCACATGTTGCAGCAGGGCGTGCGCGCAGATCGGTTCGTCGTCGGGGAGCCCACGGACAACTCGGCGCTCACCCTGCACGCGGGATCGCTCGAGGCGGAGCTGACCGTGCACGGGCGGACGCGGCACCTCTCCAAGATGGAGGAAGGCGTGGACGCGATCGCCAAGATGCTCAAGATCATCCCCGCGCTCGCCACCATGGCCTTCTCCGGGCCGGATCGCCCGGACTATCGGGGGCTGCGGCGCGTGGGCATCGGGGTGATCCGCGGCGGGCTCGGGCCCGAGTATCAGGACTGGCGGCCCGCGCTGCTCGCGGATCGATGCTCGATCAAGTTCTCCGCACGCTACGGCCCGGGACAGACGCCGGAGATGGTCGCCGAGGACATCCGGGCGCTGATCGCCCGCATGCAGCGGGACGATCCCGATCTGGTGGCGGAGGTGCGGCTGAACCAGGGCGGGCAGCGGATGCTCATGGGGCCCTTCGAGGTCGCGCGGGAGGCCGACATCGTGCAGACCGTGGTGCGGGCGCATCGCGAAGTGGTCGGGGAGGAACCGAAGATCGGGGATGTCGCACCGTACAAGTTCTACGGTACTGACGCGGCGCACCTGTCGCGCGCAGGGATGACGGGGTTGGTGTACGGGCCCGGAGGCAAATACAACACGATGCCGGACGAGCGGGTGGAGCTGCGCGACCTCTGCAACGCGGCACGCGTGTACGCGCGCGTGATCGTCGAGACGTGCGCGTGAGCTCTGAGCGGGAGGAGCGACCATGACCTGTACCCGGCGTGACTTCCTTCGCCGAACCACCATCGGCGCCGGCCTCGCGGCCCCCCTCGCGCAGACGCTGGCGTTCTCCCGCGTCGCGCGAGCTCAGGGCGACAAGCACGGCGGCACCTTGCGCATCAGCGCCACCTTCGGACTCAGCACCATCAGCCCGGTGGCCCACATCAGTGGGGCGGAGTGGATGGCCACGCGCTGGCTCTACAACAACCTCACCCGGCTCAGCGTCAAGCGCGAGGTGGTGCCCGACCTCGCCGAGTCATGGGCGGCCTCCGACGGCGGGCGCGTGTGGATCTTCAAGCTGCGGCGGGGAGTCCAGTTCCACATCGGACGTGAGGTCGTCGCGGACGACGCCGTGGCGACCATGCAGACCATCCTGGATCCCAAGACGGCCTCGCCGTACCGCGGCGAGATCGGCCCCATCGAGCGCGTCGACGCCATCGACAAGTACGCGGTGCGCTTCACGCTGCGGGCGCCATTCGCCGACTTTCCGGCCATGATGACCCTGCCCGTGGCGCGCATCGTGGCCCGCGAGGGGCTGGGCGACCTCAAGGCGCTGGCGGCCAAGGAATTCGGCTCGGGGCCGTTCCGGCTGCGCGAGTTCGTGCCGGGCGACCGCGTCACCGTGGAGCGCTTCCCGGGCTACTATCGCAGCGGGCTGCCTTATCTCGACGCGGTGACCCTCAAGATCTTCCCCGAGCCGACGACCGAGCTGACGGCCTTCAAGGGGAAGGAAACCGACATGATTTGGGACGTGAGCCCGGATCTGTTCTCGCAGGTCGCCGGCACGGCCGGGGCGGAGGCAATGGCCGTACCCGGCGGCACGTTCGCCAACGTGATCCTGCCGTCGGACAAGCCGCCCTTCAACGACAGCCGCGTGCGGGAGGCGCTCAAGTACACCGTCGATCGGGCGAAGCTGCTGGCGGCCATCCACGGCTCGCACGGCGAGCTCGCTAACGACCATCCCGTCTCCTCCGCGTACGCATTCTATTCACAGCTGCCCCTGCGCACTCCGGATCTCGGCAAAGCCACGTCGCTCCTCCGCGAGGCCGGCCACGGCGGCGGGGTTTCCTTCAAGATCTCCGTGGCGGGCTCGCCGCCCATCCGCGAGCAGACGGCCGTCATCCTCAAGGAGATGGCGAGGCCCGCGGGCTTCAACATCGAGGTCGAGGTGCTGCCGTACGATCGCTATCTCGCCCAGGTGTGGAACAAGGGGGTTCCCTATGTCGGCTTCTACGCCACCCGGCCGACGGCGGACACGATCCTCATGAAGCTCTACCATCCCAAGGAGGGGCTCGACGAGGGGCGGTGGGCGCCGTCGCACGCGGAGGCAGTGAGGATGCTCGAGCAGGCGCGCGAGACGCTGGATGTCGCGCAGCGGCGACGGCTGTACGCGCAGTTCCAGAAGGTCACCCGCGACGACGGGCCGTTCATCATCCCCTTCTTCCGCAACGAGCTGAGCGGCAAGTGGGCCTACGTGCGGGATTTCCGGCTGAACGCGAGCAATTTCGAGATGGACCTCGAGGAGGTCTGGCTCACGGCCGACGCCCCGCGGAAGAAAGCTTAGCGCCGGGAGCTCGTGGCCTCCTACGTCGTGCGACGGGTGCTGTCGATCGCGCTCGTCCTCGTCCTCATCTCGCTGATTGTCTTCGTCGCCATCCACGTGCTGCCGGGAAGCGCGGCCACTCTCATCCTCGGCGAGTACGCCACCCCGGAGAGCCTGCGCGTGCTCGAGCGCGAGATGGGCCTCGACCGCCCATTCGCCGCGCAATACGCCGCGTGGATCGGAGGCGTGGTGACGGGCGACTGGGGCTATTCGCTGGCCATGAAGCGGCCGGTGACCGCCATCGTCGGGCTGCGACTGCGCAACTCCGCCCTGCTCGCCGGCTTCGCGCTCCTGGCCGTGGTCCTCATCGCGATCCCTCTCGGCACGCTCGCCGCCCTCCGGCGCGGCCGCTGGCTCGACCTCGCGATCCTCACGGGCTCATACATCGGGATCTCGGTGCCCGAGTTCGTCACCGGCATGGTGCTCATCCTCGTGCTCGCGGGACCGTCCCTTCACCTCTTTCCAACGGGTGACTACGCGCCGCTGGCCGCCGGGCTGCGCACGTGGCTCTCGCACCTGGTGCTGCCGGCCCTGACGCTCACCCTCGTCCTGCTCGCCCACGTGGTCCGCCAAACGCGCTCCGGCCTCGTGGAAGCCCTCCAGTCCGCCTACGTGAGAACGGCGCGGCTCAAGGGCGCGACCGAGCGCCGCGTCGTCGTACGCCACGCCTTGCGGAACGGGCTCCTGCCCGCGGTGACGGTGATCGCGCTCGACCTCGGCTACCTCATGGGCGGCATCGTCGTGGTGGAGGAGGTGTTCGCCTACCCGGGGATGGGGCGGCTCATCCTCTACGCGATCCAGAACCGCGACGTGCCGCTCCTGCAGGTCTCGATCCTCATCGTCGCCGCCACGTACACCTTCGCCAACTTCGCGGCGGACCTGGCGTATGCGTGGCTCGATCCGCGGATCCGATATCGATGACCGCGCTCGCCCGGGCGAACCCACCCCTGACCATCGGCATCCTGATCCTCGGCTGCGTGCTCACGTTCGCCGTGCTGGCGCCCCTGGTCGCGCCGTACGGCGTCGCGGAGCAGAACATCCTCGATCGCCTCCAGCGCCCGGGCGCGAAGCACCTGCTCGGAACCGATCAGTACGGCCGCGATCTCCTGACCCGCACGCTCTTCGGCGGGCGCACGGCGCTGCTCCTGGGCCTGGGCGCCGTCGCCCTCGGGCTCCTGCTCGGGGTGCCCATCGGCCTGGCCAGCGGCTATGCGGGCGGGCGGACCGACGAGGTGATCATGCGCGTGGTGGATGCGTTCCTCTCGTTCCCCGCGCTCCTCATGGCCCTCATGATCGTCACCGCGCTCGGGGCCAGCACCATGCACGCGCTCCTCGCCATCGGCGTCGCCAATGCGCCTGGCATCGCCCGCATCGTGCGCAGCCAGACCCTGGCCGTGAAGCATGAGGAGTTCGTGCTGGCGGCCCGCGCGCAAGGTGACTCGCATCCTTACATCATGTTCGGCGAGATCCTGCCCAACCTCCTGCCCCCCATCGTCATCGAGGCGACGATTCGTGTGGGCTTCGCCATCCTCGCGTCGGCCAGCCTGTCCTTCCTCGGCCTCGGCGTCCGGCCGCCAACGGCCGACTGGGGATTGATGATCCGCGAGGCGCGCCAGCATATCTTTCTCTCGCCCTGGCCGCTCCTCTGTCCCGGCCTCGCTCTCGCCCTGACCATCGTGGGCTTCAACCTCTTCGGAGACGGTGTCCGCGATCGCCTGGCGGGGCGCGGGTGATGTCGCGTCGAGCGAGCGGGGCTGTTCTTCAGATCGAGCGTCTATCGGTGAGCTTCGCGACGCCGCGCGGCGAGGTCCGCGCCCTCCGCGACGTCAGCTTCGACATCGCGGCCGGCGAGGTCTTCGGGGTGGCGGGCGAGTCGGGCTCGGGCAAGAGCACGCTCGCCTACGCGATCATGCGCGACCTGGCGCCCAACGCGCGGGTGGTCGGCGGCGCGATCCGCTTCGCCGGAGAGGACCTCCTCCGCCTGGCCCCGGACGCACTCCGGAGCATTCGGGGCCGGCGCATCGCCATGGTCTACCAGGACCCGAAGTCCGCCCTCAACCCGTCGATGCGCGCCGGCCAGCAGATCGCCGAGGTACTCGAGATCCACGCGCTTGCCTCCCGGGCGGGCGCGGCGGCGCGCGCGCTCGAGCTGCTGGCGCTGGTCAATATCCCCGACCCCCCGGCCGTTGCCCGCGCCTATCCGCATCAGCTCAGCGGCGGCATGCAGCAGCGGCTGGTCATCGCCATGGCCCTCGCGGGCGACCCCGGCCTGCTCATCATGGACGAGCCGACCACGGGGCTCGACGTCACCACACAGGCGCGGATCCTCGAGCTGGTGGCCGGCCTCAGACACGATGTCGGCGCCGCCATCCTCTACATCAGCCATGACCTCGCCGTCATCGCCCAGGTGAGCGACCGGGTGGGCATCCTCTATGCGGGCGAGCTGGTGGAGGTGGCCCCGGCCAGGCAGCTCTTCCGTCGCCCCGCGCACCCTTACGCGCGCGGCTTGCTCGACGCCCTGCCCGATATCGACCTGAGGCGCGCCTTCCGGCCGATCCGCGGCCGGCTCCCGGACCTTTCGCGTCTGCCCGATGGCTGCGTGTTCGCGCCCCGCTGCGACTTCGTGGAGGATGCGTGCACACGCAGCCAGCCGGCGATGGCGACCGTCGGCCCGGCACACGCGGCGCGCTGCCTGCGATGGGACACGGTGATCGCGACGCCGCCCACGCCCCGGGCGCGGCCCGGCGCCCCTCCATTACCCGGGATCGCCGCGCCGGTCGCGAGGGTCGAGAGCCTCACCAAGCACTACGAGGAGCCGGGGGTTCTCACGCGGTGGCTGGGGCTCGCGCGTCCGCCCGTGCACGCCATCGACGACGTGACGTTCGACGTCCGCGGCGGCGAGGTGTTGGCGCTCGTGGGCGAGAGCGGCTGCGGCAAGACCACGCTCGGCCGTCTCCTGCTGAGACTGCTGCCCCCGACCTCCGGCGCCTTGAGCATCCGCCGTCGGCAGTCCGGCACGGAGATCATGGACGACGCCGAGTTCCGCCGCGTCGTCCGAATCGTGTTTCAGAACCCCGACTCATCGCTGAACCCCACGAAGCGCGTCGCGGCCATCCTCGAGCGCCCACTTGCCATCCAGGGCGTGCCACGCCCGGCGCGCCAGGCGCGGGTCCGCGAGCTGCTCGAGGCCGTGCGCCTCGACGTCGGCTACCTTCATCGTTTGCCTCGCGAGCTGAGCGGAGGAGAGAAGCAGCGGGTGGCCATCGCGCGCGCCTTCGCCACGGGGCCCGAGCTGGTCGTCCTCGACGAGCCGCTCTCGGCGCTGGACGTGTCGAGCCAGGCCTCGATGGTCGATCTCCTGACCGAGCTGCGAAACCGGCTCGACGCGACGTACGTGTTCATCTCGCACGACCTGAGCCTCGTGCGCCA
>QHSZ01000065.1:24517-27606 GCA_003220595.1 Candidatus Rokuibacteriota bacterium
CCTCGATCCCCGTGCCCGATCCGGCCGCGCCGGCGAGCACGGTGAGGCTCGAGGGCGCCGTGCCGAGCGCCCGGCGCCCGCCATCCGGCTGCCGGTTCCACACCCGGTGCGCGAGCAAGATCGGTCGCATCTGCGAGGAGGTCGAGCCTCTCCTGCAGCGCGTGGACGGCACTCATTGGCTGGCGTGCCATATCCCGGTGGAGGACCTGCGACGCGAGCGGCCCATTCGACCGGCACCCCGCAGCACGTAGCGCCGTGAGAGCGAAGGCGATTCGGCGACCGCGCTCGGATGGCCAGCGTGGGGCAGCGCCGCGTCCAGAAGTCGGCGGGACGCCTTCTCAAAAGGTGGAACTTGGAGAGCGCACACCCTCGGACGATGTTCTCAAGCTCATCGCCCGCGCTCTCGGCGTTGGTATCGTGTTCGATCGAGAGGCAATATTTTTGCGACTCCCGGCGAGGCAAGCAGAAGGGAAGGGTCTTCAAGTGGAGAAGTACCGATGAGCACTCGGACTAGGCACGATTGCGAGATCTGTACATGGGCCGACGAAATGCTCGGGCAAGAGGCGACTGATCCAGCGATGGCGGAATCTACGCTGGCTCACGTCGGCATTGGTCTTTAGGAGCACCTAGCACAGATCCAACAACGTCTACGCGAAGTGGACCGGAGATACCTTGCCTCACGCAGGGCCAGGCAGCGAAACGGCGCGTGGTGGCTGTACATCGATCAAAGGCTACCGTCGACATCTACGGCCATCTGGTCCCCGGATCGAACAGGCAACCGATCGATCGGCTCGACGTAACCGGCCGCAACCCCCGCGCGACCGGCGGAGCGGATCAGATCGAGGGTCGTGTGGTAACTGTCGGAGAAGAATTATTGGTGGAGCTGAGGGGAGTCGAACCCCTGACCCCAAGACTGCCAGCCTTGGAGGTCACGTTACAGGGTGGCGCGGAATGTTGTCAAGGAATGGTGCCGGGGGCGGGATTCGAACCCGCACGCCCTTACGGGCATCCGATTTTGAATCGGACGCGGATGCCTGGTTTCGCCACCCCGGCACCTCACGTGACCGCCGTATTGTACAGCCATCCGACCCTCGGCCGACCTGTTGGGCGTAGCGGGCTGTAGCCCAGAGGCAAGAGGAAACGTTCAGCTTTCGCGCGCTTCCGCGCGAGACAAGGGACGTTTGGCGCATAGTACATCCAGCCGATCAGCCGGATCGAATCCGCTTTTGCGTAGCGAAGCCTCCAGAGCGAGCGTCGTCCTTGCGTTCTCCGCTCGTCGATGACGCCGTCAACTCCAACGAGCGTGGAGATCTTGGCACAGATCCAATTTAGGAATGGCCGACTCGCAGAGACGAGCGATACGTACAGACGCTCGTAGACATAGTGCTCCCTCTTGGCTGCGTGATAGCGGTCCGTGTACACGAGGACGGTACCATCACCGTCGATACAGCCTCGGAAAAAGTCGGTGAAGTATTCGTCTGGAACGATAAGTGGACCAAGCGTCAAGCTCTTCGCTGGGGTCAGGCCGAGCTCGACGAGCCAGTCATAGAAATCTCGATCCCTCCACTGAATGTGATAGCAGCGACCGTTCGTATCTGGGGTGATCGAATTCATCAGATGGAGGCACCGTCGTACAGTGTCTAGCAAGTCGACATCGTTCGTTGCCAACGATAGACCCCACCGCTTGCGTGATAGGTTCCCGTCGGTGGCCATCAGGCCGACGACATACGCGAGGTCGGCTGTCCATTCAGCTCCTCGTTCGAACCACGCAGGCTGGACACGCCCTGTGCCCGGAAGCGGCCCTCTACGCCTCGGCCGAAACCCCAGATCCCTGAACCGGCGAGCGATGGTTGTCGGCGACACCCCGAACTTCCCCGCGACCTGCGTGATCGTCAATCTCTGGGTGACGTAGAGCTCACGCAACTCCGCTTCGTCTATTGCTGCACGCGGGTTTGTTTCCGTCGGAAGGGTGGCCATCGATTCACGCTGCCGCGACGAGATGTACCCTCTTGCTTCTGGCTGGAGGCGCGGCATCCACCCCTCCAGCGTCGCGCGGACGGGACGCCCAGTCACTGCCTCAAATTAGATACGCCGGCCTCTTGCGGGCTCCAGCTCAAACACCAGCAGCGGTAACGTCCTTCCC
Source organism: Candidatus Rokuibacteriota bacterium (assembly GCA_003220595.1). Classification (GTDB taxonomy): domain Bacteria; phylum Methylomirabilota; class Methylomirabilia; order Rokubacteriales; family CSP1-6; genus AR19. Next base: position 26,661 of record QHSZ01000065.1, read on the forward strand.
CGAGGCGTCGACGGAACCTCGCTAACCAGGTGCGCGCCCATCCGTCGGTAGAAGCCCACGGCGAAGGGATCCGACGCGATCCTGAGCTGGCGCGCCCCGTCGGGCCGGAGCGTGCCGACGGCGTCCGCGAAGAGGCGCGCGCCGACGCCCCGGCCCATGTGCGCGGGAAGAACCCAGAAGTGCTCGAGATCCCGCACGGCGCCCGCGCCGGAAATCGCGTAGAAGCCGAGCACGCGGCCGTCGCGGACCGCGCACCGGACGGGGTGGCGCTCGACGAACGCCGGCGCGACGGTGAGCGCGTCGCGCCAGCGCGCGATCCACGCCTCGGGATACTTCCAGTGGCGCTTCGCGGCGTGGGCCAGGCGCGTCAGCACGGGCGCCTCCGACGCGAGCGCGCGACGGACCACCACGTCCACGGACGTAGTAAACTACAGCCGGCCATGGGAGAGCTATCGTTCGCCGAGGACGTCCAACAGCTCGCGTACGGGGACGGCGCCGTGCTACGAGGCGAGGGCATCCTCGCGATCACGAAGGCGCTCCTCCAGTCGGGGGTGAGCTACGTCGGCGGCTATCCGGGCGCGCCGGTGTCGTACCTGATCGACGTTCTCGCCGACGCGAACGAGCCTGTCTTGAAGCCGCTCGGCATCTACTTCGAGCAATCCGGGAGCGAGGCGGCCGCCGCGGCGCTGCTCGGCGCCTCGATCAACTACCCGATGCGCGGCGCGGTCACCTGGAAATCGGTCGTCGGCACCAACGTCGCGTCCGACGCGCTGTCGCACGTGGCGTCGGCCGGGGTCATCGGTGGTGCGCTCATCGTCATCGGCGAGGACTACGGCGAGGGCGCCTCGATCCTCCAGGAGCGCACGCACTCCACCGCGCTGAAGTCGTCGGTCCCGCTCCTCGATCCGCGGAACAGCCTGGAGTCGTTCGCGCGCTTCGCCGAAGA